>CANQDG010000023.1 GCA_947591495.1 uncultured Bacilli bacterium | reverse complement strand
ATCCCCTCGAAACGGAAGCGTAAGGAATACCGCAAGACTCGGACGATCCGCATCGTTTACAAGTTCATAGGCGCAGTCGACATCTGATCCAAAGAACACACGGCAGGCGGCTTAACCGCCGTCTGCCACTTGTGTCCCTCAGCGCATCTTACGAGTGTAACGAGCATGCCACAATTTGCCTTCTATGGCTGCATAAGCCTCAAAAGAATAACTATTCCATTTGTGGGTGAAAACTTAAATGGATCTCAAAATACTCATTTTGGATATATCTTTGGTGCTAATTATTATATGGATAATAGTGCTTATGTACCAGAATCATTAAAAGAAGTTATAATTACGGGTGGAGAAAGTATAGGTGAATATGCCTTTTATGAATGTACAAATTTAGAAAGTATAACCATCATCTCCAGTGTCCAAAGTATAGGATCATGGTCCTTTAGATATTGTACAAGTTTACAAAGTATAAGCATCCCATCAAGTGTCACAAGTATAGGAGGTTGTGCCTTTGAAGGATGCGCAAGTTTACAAACTATAACTATTCCATCCAGTGTCACAAGTATAAGAAATAATGGTTTATTCTATGGCTGTATAAGTTTAGAAAGTATTATTGTAGACCCAAATAATCCTAAATATGATTCAAGAGATAATTGTAATGCCATAATTGAAACAAGTACAAATACATTAATTGCAGGATGCCAAAATACTGTTATTCCATCCAGTGTCACAAGCATAGGACCATGGGCTTTTGCTGGCTGTACAAGTTTAGAAAGTATAACCATTCCATCCAGTGTAACAAGTATAATGTTGTTTACCTTTCTTGGTTGTGCAAATCTTTCAAGTATTATTGTAGACCCAAATAATCCTAAATATGATTCAAGAGATAATTGTAATGCCATAATAGAAACAAGTACTAATACCTTAATTGCAGGCTGCAAAGATACTATTATTCCATCCAGTGTCACAAGCATAGGAACAGATGCCTTCTATAAATGTACAAGTTTAGAAAGAATAACCATTCCATTCAGTGTCACAAGTATAGAAGATAGTGCCTTCTCTGGCTGTACAAATTTAGAAAGTATAACCATCCCATCAAGTGTCACAAGTATAGGATATTATGCCTTCTCTGGCTGTACAAATTTAAGTGAAGTAATATTTGAGGATCCAAATAATTGGGTAGTAAATAAGAATATTTTATCTTTTAATGATTTAAATAATCCAAGTATTGCTGCATCATATTTAAGAGATGAATATTGTAATTATATTTGGGATAAAAAATAAAATTATAAAATAAAAAACTTAAGAAAATATAACTTCTTAAGTTAGAGCGTTGATAAATTATATTTTGTTAATCTAAAAAAGAAGACCCTGGAATTTCTGTAGGGGTTTTGAACTGTGAAATGTGAAAGGTATAAGGTCAAAAAACAAAAATAGCTCGCTTAATCGGCGAGCTATTAACACACTAATTTAATACAAAAATTTTTAATTTATTTTAATAGGAACGTCTTTATTTAAAGAATAGATAATTCTATTTCTAAGCCTATGAAAGTTTTTATAACCATTAGCACTTTTAAAAATAGTTTTAATTTTAGAATTAGCTCTTTCAATAGGGTCCATTGGGAAGCCTTTTACCATTGTACCTAATGAAGGAGTTTTTTATTTCAGTTTTCCGGTGTATTAATAATTTACCAAATTCTCTAAATTCTTGAGAAAATACTTCAATAATTTTAGAAGAATAAAAATCAAAAAAAACACAAGTATCAAATTATTAGTAGAAATAGAAAGTTTAATTTTTTAAGAAAATAAAAAAATTGTGGATCAAAATATCCACAATTTTCTTTTTTTAGATTAACAAAAATATAATTTATCGACTCCCTAAGCAATAATAGAAGTTAGCTATTATCGCCTATTTTTTTATAAAATTTTAATTTATATTAATCATTTAACGCGTCCAACGCCCATTTTTCTTTTAACTTTTGATAAAGTTTTTTGAGCAAAATAACTAGCTTTCATCGCACCATCATCTAATATTTTATCCAATTTTTCTTTATCATTTAAAATTGATAAGTATTTTTGTTGAATAGGAATAAGAAGATTGATAATACTTTCAGCAACAGCTTTTTTAAAGTCGCCATAACCACTATTTTTAAATCTTTCTTCAAGACTAGCGATTGATTCACCTGTACAACATGACATAATTGTTAAAAGATTAGAAATACCAGGCTTATTTTTTTCATCATATTTGATCAAGCCATCACTATCCGTAACTGCACTAGCAATTTTTTTTCTAATAGTATTTTCATCATCATCAAGATAAATAGCTGCTTTTTCTAATGGATCGGATTTGGACATTTTTTTGGTAGGATCTTGTAATGACATAATTTTGGCTCCCACTTTTTTAATTAAAGGCTCTGGTATATTAAATGTCTCACCAAATTTATTATTAAATCGTTCAGCTAAAGTTCTTGCAAGTTCTAAATGTTGTTTTTGATCAAGGCCAACTGGAACACAACTTGCATTATATAGCAAAATGTCACCTGCCATTAAAACCGGATAAGTAAGAAGCGAACTCGAAACACCTTCAACTTGCTTTTGCTTTTTATCTTTATATTGTGTCATTCGTTCAAGTTCACCAATATAAGCAATAGATTGCAATAAATAGCCGATTTCGGCATGTTGATGAACTTCAGATTGGACAAATAAAGTAACTTTATTTTCATCAAGCCCACAAGCAAGATAAAGTGCAGCAAGTTCTCTAATATGTTTTCTAAGTTCTGTGGGTTGATATGAAACAGTTATGGCATGTAAGTCCGCAATAAATACCATAAATTCATCATATTCACCTTTATTTTGCAATTCAACAAAATTTTTAATTGCACCAAGATAGTTACCAAGCGTTAACCGTCCTGATGGCTGGATACCTGTTACAATTGTTTTCATAAAACACCTCCATTAATAAATAAAAAAACTTCATCCGCAAAGGACGAAGTTATCGTGGTACCACCTTTATTTAAAAATAAATTTTAATCATTTATTTTCCTTTGAAGTCTTAACGCGACTTACACGAAAAAGCATTTCCTCTTTTTACATCAATGGCCCATTCATATTTTATTTTAACAATATTTCCACTATCTATTGCTCACTATCTAAAATTAAAAAATATTACTATACCAAATCATCTGTTATATTAAATTAATCTACAACAATATTAATTATAGAAATTAAGAAAAGCATTAATCATTTAGGTTATTACAAACCTTTCTTTAGTAAAAACAAATATTTTTTAATACTTTATTTTTCTTATCATTAAATAATACATAAATATTATATATATTTATTATAAAAAAGTCAAAAGGTTTAATAAAAAAATAATTAAAAAAAATAAAAAAGGTTAAAAAATCAAAGTAAAATACCATAAAATGACAAATATAGCTATAAAATATTTTTTAAAAAAATAGCAAGTAAGCGTTTTCAACGTGATTTTCCATAATTTTTCTTGATTTTCACAATAAATTATTATATAATATTAACAAGTGTATTACTTTTATTTATATCTTATTTAGATGTTTTTAATTATTAATATACTGCGGTATTTTAAATAGATTAAAGGAGGAAAAAAAATGCGAAATTTATTTAAAAGATTTATGGTCGTATTAGGTATAACTTGTGCTGTTGTGGCTGTATCAAGTTGTGAAAGTTGTTCGCCAACTCCAACAAGCGCTACTTATACATATAATGATTATATGGCTGGTAGTCCTGATACATGGAATCCTCATAAATGGGAAACAAACGAGGATTCATATATTATGGGATTTATTGAAATGGGTCTATATGATTTCATTTTAAATAATACAAAAGATGGATATGAAATTGTTGCTGAAATGGCAGCAGCTGATCCAGTAGACGTTACATCAACTTATGCAGGTGATAAAAGATTCAATGTACCGGCTGATAAAGTAGATGGTGATGGTTATGCGTATAAAATCGCTTTGAACCCAAATGCTCGTTGGGATGATGGCACACCAATTAATGCTGATACATATGTTTATAGTATGGAACAATTATTAAGTCCTACTATGTTAAATTATCGTGCTGATAGTTATTATGCAGGTAGTATGATTATTGCAAATGCTAAGAAATACTACAATTCACAATCACCTATTTATAAAAATGTAACATATTATATAGATCCTGAAGATGAAGAAGCAGATCATGTATTTGACCCAGATTACAAAGAAGGCGATAAAGTATACATCAATTTAACATCAACAGAAATGACTGTGGCTCCTTATTCTTTCTCTGAATTACCTGATTTAGCTGGTTGTACATATGATACTGAAGCATGGGAAAAAATTGCTACTGCTGCTAACCCTTATGGATATACAGAAGTAACTGATGAAAACAAAGATGCAGTAATGAGTCTTATTACAACTTATTTAAGTTGCTTCCAAATTACAGAACCAGAAGATATTGAACACTATTATTGGGAATTCTTGTTCTATAATACAGGCGAATTTAGTGAAAAATTTGATTGGGAAAATGTAGGTTTATTAAAAACTGGTGAATATGAAATTACAATTGTTTTAGAAAATGGTCTAAAAGGTTTTGATTTATTCACCAATTTAGCTGGTAACTGGATTGTAAAGAAAGATTTATATGAAGCTTGCAAAAAACCTTTAGAGGGTTCTGATGGTTTATATACAACTACATATGGTACTGATGTTGCAACAACAGCTTCTTATGGACCTTATAAACTAGCAACATATCAATTAGATAAATCTTTCACTCTTGCAAAGAATGATCAATGGTATGGTTACACAGATGGTAAACATGAAGGTCAATTTCAAACAACTAACATTAATGTACAAATCATTGATAACCATGCAACCGCTTTATTAGAATTTTTAAAGGGAAATTTAGATAATATTAGTTTAACAGCTGATGATATGGTTAATTATAGATCAAGTGATTATATTCAATATACACCACAAACTTATACTTCAAAACTTTCATTTAATACATCACTAGATAAATTAAAAGCTCGTGAAGTGGCTGGTGTTGATAAACAAATTTTAGGTATTACTGAATTTAGAAAAGCTATTAGTTTAGCAATTGACCGTGATGACTTTGCTGCAAAATGTACAGCATCTCATACAGCTGGTTTTGGTTTATTAAATTACATGTATGTAGTAGATCCAGATACAGGTAAAATATATCGTGAAACTGAAGATGCCGAAAGTGTATTTACTAGATTATATGGTGTTTCAAGTACTGAAGGATTAACTGGATATGATAAGAATGGTGCTAAAGCATTATTCCAACAAGCGTATGATAAAGCCGTTGAAGCTGGTTATATGACAGCTAGTGATCGTGTTGAATTAGAATTCTTAGTATATCAAGATGATGAATCATACCATAAAATTGTTAATTTCGTTCAAGATGCTATTACTGCTGCAACAGTTGGTACTTCATTAGAAGGAAAAGTAACAATTAAGTTTACTGCAGATCCTGATTATTATGACAAGATGCAATCTGGTGAATGTGAAATCATTATTTCTACATGGGGTGGTGCTCAATATAATCCATTTGGAGTTTCTGATTGTTATCTAAATCCTCAAAAATATTTTGAATATGGTTTTGATACAAAACAATCATTAACTATTAATGTAAATGGTGAAGATGTTAGTATGTCTTTAGAAAAATGGAATGAAGAATTAAATCAAGGTAAATATGTTACTGAAAGTTGGCAAGTAAAAACACATATTTTAGCAGAAATTGAATATTTTGTATTATCACAATATTGTACAACACCACTTTATTATAGAACTGATGCAAGTCTTAACTCTAGAAAAGTAGAAAATGGAACAAATCAATATATTAATTTAGTTGGTTTTGGTGGCATTCGTTTCTTAACATATCATTATACAGATGCTGAATGGGCTAATTATTGTGCTACACAAAATTATCAATTAAAGTACTAATCGGTGCTCATCTAGTTATAAATAAATAACGTTTTATTACACGGGCATAAAAAATTATGCTCGTGTATTTATTATAATTAAATTTGTTCTTAATTATTTATAATTAAGTTAGAAAGAGAGGAAAATAGTGTTAAAATATACAATTAAAAGAATTCTACTAATGTTTCTAACTTTATTCATTATTTCAACAATATGTTTTGTTCTAATAAAATTACTGCCTAATCCAATGGTTTCAAGAGATCCGGAATCTTCTGCCTACAAGTATGAATTTTCTTATCGTGTAGCAAGAGGTTATATCAAGCCTGATGGTTCTCCAGAACCAATTTTTAAACAATATTTATATTATTGGAAAAACGTTTTTACTAAATGGGACTGGGGAGAAGGCTTTAAAATGTATAAAGGCTCAAAGGTAATTGACATTTTTTCTGAAAAAATGCCATTTACGGTTATCTTAAATATATATTCTTTAATATTTAGTATACCTTTAGGAATATTATTTGGAATATATGCTGCACTTAGAAAAAACAAGTGGCAAGATCAAATCATTTCAGTCGGAGTAATGATTTTTGTTTCAGTTCCATCATATATTTATGCCTTTTTATTACAATATATATTAGGATTTAAACTAAATTTGTTTCCACTACAAATTGATCAGGGACGAGACTTTTTTTCTTTTAGTATGTTAAAATCGATGGCTTTACCTGTACTGGCATTATCTTTTTCAGTAATTGCGGGGCTTACACGTTTTACAAGAGCAGAATTAACGGAGTGTTTAACAAGTGATAGCATGTTACTTGCTAGAACTAAAGGTTTGACAAAAAGACAAGCAACTTTTAGACATGCCTTGCGTAACGCAATGGTCCCTATTTTACCAATGATTATAGGTGAATTTATTAGTATTCTTACTGGTTCTTTTATTATTGAAAGTATATTTGGGATTCCAGGAGTTGGAAATTTATACATTCAATCAATAAATACAAGAGATTACGATTTTTTTATGATGTTAACCATTTTTTATACCTTTATAGGCCTTGCTGCAGGTATAGTAATTGATTTAAGTTATGGATTCATTGATCCTCGTATTAGAATGGGGGCGAAAAAATAATGAAATCTAAAAAAGATAATAAACCTTTTGTAAATAATATAAATGATGAAACTGCTAAGCAAGAATTTAGCGTAAAAGAAGAAAATTATGAAGGAATGTTTGAATTCGTTCAAAAAGATGATAAAATATTTGATAAAAAATTTGATACTAAACCAATAGGATATTTTAAAGATGCAATGCTACGTTTTACTAAAAATAAAGGTTCTGTTGTAGCTGCCATTATAATTTTAATATTAGTTTTGTTTGCTATTATAGTGCCTATTGCCTCTCCTTATGATGTAAAATATCGAGATTTATTTTATCAAAAAGTATTGCCACGAAATCAATTTTTTGAAAAAATGGGTTTTTGGGATGGTTCAACTAAAAAAGAAATTAATTCTAAAGACTATGATTACTTTTATGGTATAGGAGTTGAAAATCAAAATAAATATCAACCAATTCAAAAAAGTAGTTCCTATATGTTTACTGAAAAACGTCCTAATGGAACGATTAAAGAAGAATTATATTATAAAGTTAAAATGAATACCTATTATCAAGTTGGATATGAGTATAAAAATTTAACAGAAGAAGAATATTTTAATTTATTAGACTATCAAAATACTACAGGTAAACAAGTTTTGTATCCAATGATTAATATTGATCATAAACAATTCGCTAGTATTTCATTACAAGGATATAATATTCCTAAAGATGAAGCAAATTATTGGTATGTTGTTACTAATACCTTGGGTGCAGCTGCTAAAGATGAAAATGGCAATTATATACCTTGTTACTATTCTAATAAGTCTTATGAAAAATGGAAAGCCATTGAAGACTATAAAAATTATGATTATAGTTACAATAGTCTTAGAATTGCGGGAGACCCTGGTATTGAAAATTCCGAGGCTGATGATGCATATATTTATTTTCTTCCAAATCAATCAGGATATCGAGTAAGAGTTATATATTATGAGTATTATACTTATATAAATGGCCATGAACCATATTTTTGGTTAGGTGTTAATGGTGAAGGACAAGATATTTTAGTTTGTCTTGGTTCAGGTGCAAGATTATCATTTTTATTAGCAATTTGTGTAAGTGTAATTAATCTTGTTTTAGGTGCTATTTATGGTGCGATAGAAGGATATTATGGTGGTGCTGTTGATATGTTTATGGAAAGAGTTTCAGATGTATTAAGTGGCGTGCCATTTATTGTTGTAGCTACATTATTCCAAATGCATTTAGCAAAGAAAGTTGGCGTTGTTCCATCACTTTTATTCGCTTTTGTTCTAACCGGTTGGATAGGAACGGCATCAAATGTAAGAACACAATTTTATCGATTTAAAGGTCAAGAATATGTACTTGCGGCAAGAACCCTTGGTGCAAAAGATTCTAGATTAATCGTAAAACACATATTTCCTAATACATTAGGAACATTGATTACGTCATCTGTTTTAGTTATTCCAGGTGTAATTTTTTCTGAATCAAGTCTATCATATTTAGGAATTATTGATTTTACCAATTCAAATTTAACAAGTATAGGTACATTACTATCGCAAGGAAATGCTGCTTTTCCGGATTATCCACATATTGTCCTATTCCCAGCTATTTTTATAGCTTTACTTATGATATCGTTTAATTTATTTGGTAACGGATTGCGTGATGCCTTTAATCCAGCATTAAGAGGAGCTGATGAATAGTATGGAAAAAAAGTTAGAAGTAAGAAATTTAAGAATATCTTTTCGTACTAATAATGGTACTGTTAAAGCTGTACGTGGTATAGATTTTGATTTGTACAAAGGTGAAACTTTAGCTATAGTAGGTGAATCAGGTTCGGGAAAATCGGTAACATCAAGAGCTATTTTAGGTATTCAAGCTGCTAATAAAATAGTTGAAAGTGGAGAAATAATTTATGATGGCAAAGATTTATTAAAAATAAATGAGGAAAGTTTTCAAAAAATTAGAGGCACTAAAATTTCAATGATTTTCCAAGATCCATTATCAAGCTTAGATCCTATTATGAAAATTGGTAGACAAATGACTGAAGCGATGATCTTAAAAGGTAAAGAAAATCAAAAAGAAGCTAAACATGAATTTAATCAAAAGTTAAAAACTATAAAAGAAAATTTAAATAACGACAATAGTAAAGAATTAGAAATGGTTAATCATTTTTCTAAAATAATTTTTAGTGCAGCTGAGGAAGAAAAATTATATATTGCTGCCCATGAATCAATTGAAGTAGCATTAAATATTATACAAAATATATTAGATGATATTAAATTAATTAATTATAAAGCAGCAGGAAAAATGTTTAAAGAATTATTTTATCAAACAGATAAAGTATATAATAAATATTTGATTTTAAATAAATCACATTATGATGAAATTTTACTAGAATATAAAAAAATTACTAAACAATATGTAAAAGATGGTAAAAATTTAGAAAATGTTATTAACATAACTAATCAAATTAAAGAAATTTATGCTACTGAACTTGCCAAAACTATGCCCAATTTTTTTGCAATAGCTTGTTATTATTTGAATGGCAACAATCAAATGATAAAAAAAGATCAATATTTAGAAAAAGATATTGAAGAATTAAATGAAATTGCCAAAAAATATACTGATGAACAATTTTTAACAACATTTAAAAACTTAATAATTAATAGCCTTAAAAAAGTTTATGAGAACTCTTTAATTAATAAGAAAAAAGTTTTAAATACTATTAAAGAAAATTATAACGTATTTGAAAAATTAGTAATATCAAAAAAAGAAATATATGAATTAAAAAAATCAATTGTCAAAGAAGTAGAAAATAGTATTAATAAATTAGAAATTGTTAAAGACGATTTAGCTTATACCTTTGATTCTAGTTTTACAACAGCTATTGATATTTACTTTAATGGTATTGTTAATAATCCAAAAGAACAATTACGTTATGAAAAAGAACAAAAGAAATACGAAGAGGCTATAAAAAAAGATAAAATTGCTCAAAAAGCAATTCCACCTATTATAATTGATTTAGAACTTGCTAAAAAAAATATTTTATTAATTTTAGATCGTTTAGTAGAAAATTTTGAAAAATGGGTTACAAATTTTAATTTGTATGATTGGGAAGAAGAATATAATAAATTTATTCAATTCTTAACTGACAAAGCTTCTGAAAAAGTGCATCATATAACACATGCAATGGCCAAAATAAGAGCAATATCTTTGATGAAAGAAGTAGGTATTTCTGAACCACGAAAAAGATTTAATCAATATCCATTTGAGTTTTCAGGTGGTATGCGTCAAAGAATTGTTATTGCTATAGCTTTAGCTTCTAACCCAGATGTATTAATTTGTGATGAACCTACGACAGCTTTGGATGTAACAATTCAAGCACAAATTCTTGAATTGATAAATAAATTAAAAGAAGAAAGAAAATTATCTATTATTTTTATTACACATGATTTAGGTGTTGTTGCCAATATGGCTGATAGAATAGCTGTTATGTATGCTGGAAAAATTGTAGAATATGGTACGGTTGATGAAATATTTTATGATCCTAAACATCCATATACATGGGCCTTATTATCATCAATGCCCGACCTTGATACTAAAGAAAAATTAGTAGCAATTCCAGGAACACCACCTAATATGATATTTCCACCAAAAGGCGATGCTTTTGCTGCGAGAAATTTATATGCTATGAAAATTGATTTTGAAAAAGAACCACCGCTATTTGAAGTTTCACCAACGCATTTCGCGGCTACATGGCTACTACATCCTAATGCACCAAAAGTTAATCCCCCTAAAATAGTCATGGAAAGAATTCAAAGAATGAAAAAATTAGGAGGTGACCAATATGAATAACCAAAGCGATGAACCTTTATTAAAAGTAGTACATTTAAAACAGTTTTTTAAACTTGATGGACAAAAACTAAAAGCAGTGCACGATGTTAGTTTTGACATTAAAAAAGGTGAAGTTTTTGGCTTAGTTGGTGAATCTGGATGTGGGAAAACAACTACTGGTAGATCGATTATTAAATTATATAATGCTACATCAGGAAGTGTATATTTCAAAGGCCAAAGAATTTGTGCTGGCACAAGATGGAATGAAAAAGAAATTAAATTTTCTAAAATTAGAAGTAATGCTAAAATTAATGAATATAAAAAAGAATTAAAAGAAAAAATAAAAGACATTGATTCAGAATATAATAGTTCTGATGAAAAATCACAAATAATAGCAGAAGTTAAAGCAAAATACGATAATCTAATTAATGAAGAAAAAAATAAAATAAATGAAATAGTTAGAGTACAAACAGAAAAAATAAAAAAAGCAAAATATGATCATAAAAATTGCGATAAAGAATATGCCAAAAAAAAGGTAAAAGAAGTTAAAAAAGAATATCTGCCAAAATTAGAAAATTTGGATAGAGAAAGTCAAGAGTATAAACAGATCAAAAAAGAATATTTATTAAAATTAAAAATTGCTAAGCATGAAAGAATTATTACTAAAATTCAAATGATTTTTCAAGATCCAATAGCATCACTTAATCCTAGAATGACAGTTCGCGAAATAATTTCAGAAGGACTTATTATTAAAGGTATTAAAGATAAAAAATATATCGAAGAAAAAGTATATGAAGTTTTAAGATTAGTAGGTCTTTTACCAGAACATGCAACACGATATCCTCATGAATTTTCGGGTGGTCAACGACAAAGAATTGGTATTGCTAGAGCAATTATTATGGAACCTGAATTAATAATTGCGGATGAACCAATTAGTGCATTAGATGTATCTATTCAAGCCCAAGTAATAAATTTACTTAATGAGCTAAGAGAAAAAATGGGATTGACAGTATTGTTTATTGCACATGATTTATCTGTAGTAAAATACTTTTGTGATCGTATAGCTGTAATGTATTTTGGTGAAATTGTAGAAATGGCAACAAGTGATGAATTATTTAAACACCCACTACATCCTTATACACAATCATTGCTTTCAGCTATTCCTCTTCCTGATCCACACTATGAAAAAACTCGCAAAAGAATTGTATATAATCCTCTTCACGCACATGATTATTCCAAAGAACAACCTACATTAAAAGAAGTATGTCCAGGACATTTTGTGTCTTGTAATACAGATGAATATAAAGTATATTGTGAAAGAATAAAAGCGGAGTAATGGAATAAAAGTGAAAAAATTTTTAAAAGAAAAAAAAGAAATTATAATTACTATTAGTATAGCCATTAGTTTATCATTTATATTTTTACTGATTCAAAATATATTTAAACTTGAAAAAAGTCGGGATATTTTAATATGCATAATAAATAGTTTGTTTACAACAGGTATTGTTATTGTAGGTTTTGGATTATTAGTTTTTGTAAATAATGAAGGAATATTTAATATTTTTGTTTATGGGATTAAATCAGCTTTTAATGTAATGCGTTTTAACCATGAAAAGCAAAAAACAAAAGAAACATATCAAGAATATTGTCAAAAACGCAAAAAAAATAAATTTGGTTATATAATAATAATTGGTTTAATTTTTATTCTTATTTCTATAGTTATATATATAATTGTTGAAGCAGTAAATTAATAAACGCAAAAAAGTATAAATTATAATAAAAAAACTTAAAAAACTATTGAAAAAAAGATAAAAATATGATATAATCAAAATGAGGTGACAATCGTGATACAAATTTATACTACTCCAAGTTGCGCATCATGTCGTAAGGCAAAGAAATGGTTTGATCAATATAAGATACCATATTCTGAAAAAAATATATTTAGTATTAAATTAAGCCCAGATGATATTTTTAAAATGTTAGCTAATAGTGAAAATGGTTTTGAAGATATCATTTCAACTAGATCAAAAATATTCAAAGAAAAAAAATTAGATCCTGACAATATGAGTGTTAAAGAGTTAGTTGAATTTATTATTGAATATCCGAGTGTTCTAAAGCGACCTATTATTATTAATGAGAATGAACTTCAAGTTGGTTATAATAACGAAGATATCACAATTTTCTTACCAAGAGAATTGCGAAATATTGAAGCTTTTAGTGGTTTTGATAATGATGATGCAATAGGTATAAAATGTTCAAAAGACAAATAAAAAAGGATTGTTAAACAGCCTGTAAAGGGGTTAACAATCCTTTTTATTATATTTTCTTTCTTAAAGCATCATATGCACGCTTAATTTTTGCTTGACTTTTTTTATAAACTATGCCAAATTCACGAACAATTTCCACAAATTCTCTTTTTCCTGACTCATAAGAAGATGCTTCATATTCTAATTCATAATCAACAGTATCTAAATATTTGCATTTATCAATGGCTAGATTTCCTTTTTTATAAGGAAGACCAATACGATAAGTTGAAAGGCTCATATAATTAATAAGTAATTGATCTTTAATGATATCATCAACTTCTTTTTTAATTTCCTCAACTGGTATAATACCGGTTTTTAAGAATTCATCAAAGGTGTTTTTAGTTATGGTTTCATTAAACTCTTGCAAAGCATAACCTTTTTTCTTCTTTAAGGTAATGACATATTTATCTTTATCAAGCATTCTAACTCTTAAGCCCACATCCGAAGCCTTCAAAGTAAACCTTGAAGTGTCAAAATAATAATTTATTTGTAAATTGCGTTTGCAATCTTTAAATCTTTCACATAAGCTAATGTATTCTTCTTTAGTTAATAATGTTTTAAATTCAATTTCGAGTTCTTTTGACATATTAATTACCTCATTATTATCCTATTCTTAACCAATTATACATAAAAAAATAAAAATATCAACTAAATAACTATGAAAGTTTATTTTAGAATAAATGCTTTGTCTAAAAAGCAAAAATATGATATAATAAACATAAGTTATCAAGTAAAATGATAAGGTTTAACAAAGATGGAAGTGGTATTTATGAATGAAAAAGATTTTAATTGGCAAAAATTTTTACAACCTTATGAATTAGCAGTGGAAGGCTTTATTTTAAAAATCGAAGGTATTAAAAA
Organism: uncultured Bacilli bacterium; assembly: GCA_947591495.1. Lineage (GTDB taxonomy): Bacteria > Bacillota_I > Bacilli_A > ML615J-28 > CAG-313 > CAG-313. The sequence continues at coordinate 10,821 of CANQDG010000023.1, read as the reverse complement.
ACAATATCAATTAAGAGGAACTTATTGCCCCATTGAAATAGTTACAGGCCGGGTTAAATCGCCTGATAGTATTTTAGATAAAGCGCAAAGAATGAAAGTAAAATTTATTGACATTTCGCAAAAAGTTTATGATATTGGTGGTGTGCGGATTACTTGTAAATATATTGAAGATGTTTATAAAGTGGCTAATCTTTTAAAAAGTCGTAAAGATGTCAAACTTTTAGAAGAAAGAGATTATATTAAAAATATTAAGCCTAGTGGATATCGCTCTTTACATTTAATTATGTCATACAATGTTGAAACTATCGATGGTCAAGTCCCCATTATTTTAGAATTTCAAATTAGAACTCATGCAATGCATTTTTGGGCTAGTATTGAACATTCATTAAAATACAAATATCAAAAGCAAATACCACAATCATTAAAAGAAAGATTAAAAAGTGCAAGTGTAGCGGCTGCGAAATTAGATGAAGAAATGTCATCAATTCATAATTTAATTGAAAAATTAGATGATCATATTCCAGTTAATGATTATGATCAATTAGAAAATGAAATCTCACTTGTTGATTTAAAAAAATGGTAATATGATAAAAAGATTTATTGTTGATAAAGATATTATTTTAAAAGATTATTTAAAAGAACAAAAAATTTTTGGTAATTTGCAAAAAGATATTAAACAATTAAATGGTCAGTATTTAGTTAATGATCAAACTGTCGAAAACTGGTATCAATTAAAAAAAGGTGATTTATTAGAAATTGTTTTTCCTGCATCAACTCAAGGTGATAATATTAAATCAGTTCATCATGAATTTGAAATACTTTATGAAGATGCTTATTTATTAATTATCAATAAAACGTATAATTTAGCAAGTATTCCAACTAGAAGTCATTTTGAAAATTCCCTTGCTAATTATGTGATGTCTTATTATAAAATTAAAGGAATTGTGGCTAATATTCATTTTATTAATCGACTTGACTATGCAACATCAGGTATTATTGCGCTTGCTAAAAATCCATATATTTTAACTTTAATGAAAGAAGAAGCGTTAATAAAAAAATATTTAATAGAAGTTGAAGGCATACTTGAGGAAAAAGAAGGAATTATTGAAGGTGGAATTGAAAAAGATCCTGATAGTATTATTAAAAGACGTTTACGAAAAGATTTTGTTAATAGTAAAACATCTTATCAAGTATTATCTGAAAGTTCTAATAAAACCCTTGTACTGGCAACTTTACATACTGGTAAAACGCATCAGTTGCGTCTTCATTTTGCAAGTATTAATCATCCCATTATTGGCGATGAATTATATGGGACTAGAACACCTGATCAAATTATGCATTTACATAGTTGCTATTTAGAATTTATTCATCCTGTAACTAAAGAATGCCTTAAAATCACGTCTAAACCATCTTGGTATCAGAATTAGTCATGATAAAAAGTACAACTTTTTATGTAATCAATTCATAAAGTTGTACTTTTTATTTTAAATATCAGTAGCTTTTTCTAAAATATTATCGATTAATCCATAAGCTTTTGCTTCAGATGTATCCATATAAAAATCACGATCAGTATCTTTTTCAATGTCTTTTAGCGCTTTTCCAGTTTGACTTGCTAGAATATCGTTTAAAATCTTTTTTGTTTTAATGATTTCTTCGGCCATTATCTTAATATCACTGGCTTGGCCACTGGCACCACCGAGGGGTTGATGGATCATAATTTTCGTATATTTTAATGCATAACGTTTATGTTTCTCACCACTTGATAGAAGAAAAGCTCCCATACTAGCACAAAGACCCATTCCAATTGTAACACAATCATTGGGAATAAAATTCATTGTATCATAAATAGCAAGCCCAGCCGTTACTGAACCACCTGGAGAATTAATATATAAATAAATATCTTTTTCTTTATCAGTACTAGATAAAAAAAGGAGTTGAGCAATAACACTGGCACTTACACTATCATTGATTTCACCAAATACTAAAATAATCCGGTCTTTTAATAAACGGGAATAAATATCAAAACTTCTTTCACCCCGTGAAGTTTGTTCGATTACAACAGGAGTTAAATACATAATTTCACCTCAACTATATTATAGCGATTTCGTTTGTCAGAAAAACAAAAAAGGTGTAAGATGCCTATACAAAAATTTTAAATTAAAATATACTATATTAGAAAGAGGTGAAATCAGTCATGCAAAGATTTAATAATCAATTTAATAACAATGGTTTTCCTGGTATGAATTTTAATAATGATTTAAATAATAATATAAATAATAACGAAAATCAAGCTAATGAAAATTTATCAACTTGCAATTGTAATAATATAAATAATAACCCAACTAATTGCGGTTGTAATAAACAATGCCCAACAACTTATAAATGTTGTCCTCCAATTGTAACTTGTTCTAAACAAGTAATTAATCAATATCATGTTACAAAACAGCCATATGTTCATAATTATCATACCGAAATAGTTCATCATTATGTAACAGAAAATGAATTTATTCCAAATTATACTTGTAGTGAAGTTCATGTTAATGAACCAAATAATACTAATTACCCAAGATAAAAACTTTCTTCAAATCTTTCATAACAAATGATGATAGGGGTCTACTTTGGTAGGCCTTTTTATTTTTTAGCAATCTTTTTGCAAAGTTATGAGAATTGTAGTATAATGAAGATGTATAATAAAACGATGATTGGAAGAGTAGATAATCAAATAACTTATTTAGGGAGAACAAGTCATAGACTGAAAGCTTGTTTATAAGAAATGATTATTGAAGTTCACCCATGAGTGACTTTAAAAAAGTCCGTTTGTTTCTGCGTTAAAGAACTAAAAGGAAAATAAATGAAAAATTTATTTTTAAAAAAAGGTGGTACCACGAATGCTTCGTCCTTTTAGGAAAGAAGCATTTTTTATTTTGGAGGAAAAAAATGAATGAAAAATTAAATGAAATTTTATCTTTGGCTCTTGAAGAGATAAAAGAAGCAACAACGATGCTAAAATTAAATGAAATTAGAGCTTTTTATACGGGTAAAAAAAGTCCGCTTGCAGAAATAATGAAGACCCTTGCAAGTGCTTCAATTGAAGAAAAGAAAACAATTGGAGCTGCATCTAACAAAGTAAAGCAAGAAATTGAAAAAGCCATCAATGAACGGCGCTTAATTTTAGAAGAAAAAGAAATTAATGACAAATTAGCATCAGAAGCAATTGATGTAACTCTTCCTGGTTATGATTTAAAAGCCGGAGCAATGCATCCTTTAAATAAAGTAATCGAAGAATTAGAAGATATTTTTATTGGTATGGGTTATAGCGTTGCCGAAGGACCAGAAGTAGAAATCGATGTTTTTAATTTTGAAATGTTGAATGTTCCTAAAGGTCATCCCGCAAGAGATATGCAAGATTCATTTTATATTGATGAAAATGTTCTTTTAAGAACGCAAACTTCACCTGTTCAAGTTCGGACCTTACTTGAAGCAAGTGGTAAACCAGTTAAGATTATTTGCCCTGGTAAAGTTTATCGCCGTGATGATGATGATGCCACTCATTCTCATCAATTTATGCAACTTGAAGGCTTAGTAGTTGATCGTAACATTACAATGTCAGATTTAAAAGGAACTCTTAGTATGTTAATGGAAAAGATGTTTGGTAAAGGACGACAAATTCGTTTTAAACCTTCCTATTTCCCTTTTACCGAACCAAGTGTTGAAGTTGATGTTAGTTGCTTTAAATGTGGTGGTAAGGGTTGCCCAATGTGTAAACATACCGGTTGGATTGAAGTATTAGGAGCTGGAATGGTTCATCCTAATGTTTTAAAAGGAGCTGGTTATGATCCTAACATCTGGCAAGGCTTTGCTTTTGGTATTGGTATTGAAAGAATTACGATGTTACGTCATAATATTGATGATATTAGAAATTTTTATATCAATGATGCCCGTTTCTTAAAACAATTTGAAGGAGAACGATAATATGATAGTATCTTATAATTGGTTAAAAGAACTTGTCAAATTAAATGTATCAGCCGAAAAATTAGCTGAAGAAATGTCACTTTATAGTGTTGAAGTTGAATCTTTTAGAAAATTAATTAATGCTACTAATTTAGTTGTTGGTCATGTTATGAAAAAAACCAAACATGAAAATTCTGACCACTTAAATGTTTGTATCGTTAATTTTGGTGATTATGATTTACAAATCGTATGTGGTGCACCTAATGTTGAAGTAGGACAAAAAGTTATTGTTGCACTTCCTGGGGCTGTGCTTCCCGGTGGAACTATCAAAAAATCAACTATTAGAGGCGTAGAATCAAATGGGATGATTTGTTCACTTCAAGAACTAGGATTAGAATCTAAATATGTTCCAGCTGAATATGCAAATGGTATTTATGTTTTAGGTGATGATGCCAAACCAGGTAGTAATGCTTTAGAATACCTTTGTCTTGATGATTATGTAATAGAATTAGGATTAACACCTAATCGGATGGATTTACTTTCAATGCGAGGTGTTGCTAATGATGTTAAAGCTATGTATCGTAGTGAATTATTACCACTTGAATATCAAATACACGAAATTGATCAAAAAACAAGTGATGAAGTAAAAGTAACCCTTGAAACAAGCAATTGTTATTCCTATTACGCAAGATGTGTAAAAGATGTCACAATTAAAGAATCACCCGCTTTTATTAAGGCTCGTTTAATCGCTAGTGGTATTCGTCCTATTAATAATGTTGTTGATATTACTAATTATATTTTAATGCTTTTTGGTCAACCACTTCATTCTTTTGATCAAGATAAACTAGGCCATAACATTGTAGTAAGACGTGCAAATGATGGTGAAAAGACTGTTACTCTAGATGATATTGAACGCACCTTAACCCATAGCGATTTAGTTATAACTGATGGGGTTAAACCAGTTTGTATTGCGGGGGTCATGGGTTGTAGCAATACCGAAGTTACAAACGAAACCAAAAATATTATTTTAGAATCGGCCGTTTTCCGCCCTTTAAGCATTCGTAAAACCTCATCACGTCTAGGCTTAAGAAGTGAAGCAAGTGTTAGATATGAACGTGGTGTTGATTTGAATCAATCACTTGAAGCTGTTAATTATGCTTGTTATCTTCTTGAAAAATATGCTGATGGCAAAGTCTTAAAAGGTTATGTTCATCAAGGAACTAGTTATATTGAAGATAAAGTGATTGAACTTGATGAACAATATGTTGAAAAACATTTAGGTATTACCATCAAAGAAGAAAAAATGGTTGAAATTTTAAAAGCTTTATCATTTGATGTTACAACCAATAATCACAAAGTCATTGTTAAAGTTCCTAATAGACGATTAGATATTACGATTAAAGAAGATTTACTTGAAGAAATCGCTCGCATATATGGCTATGATCAACTTGAAGAAACTTTACCAGCTGTAAATGTTAATGGTGCTTTAACTGCTTCTCAAAAAGCAAGAAGAATTATTCGTCATACGCTAGTTGATTTAGGCTTTAATGAAACGATGACTTACTCATTAGTTGATGCGAAAAAAGCTTTAGAATTTGTTATCAAGGAAAATGCTAATTGCAAGATGATAACACTTAGTCATCCCATGAGTGAAGACCATTCTGTTTTACGCCAAAGCTTATTACCATCTTTAATTGAAGTTGAACGATATCATCTTGCAAGAAAAATGATCGATAATGCTTTCTTTGAAATTGGTAAAAAGTATTATCAAATTGATGACAAAACATATGAAGAAAATCTTTTAGCCGGTCTTATTTCAGGTGTGATGCCTAATACACTTTGGAAAAATCAAACTCAAACTGTTGACTTTTTCTATCTTAAAGGTTTACTTGAGACCTTATTTAGAAAACTTCGTTTAACGGTTAAATTTGTTCCTTTTGATGATGCACCCAAAGAACTTCATCCTAAACGAGTAGCTAAACTTATGCTTGATGATAATGTAATTGGTTTTATTGGAGCACTTCATCCTAAATATATTAAAGAACAAGATTTATGTGAATGCTATGTTTTTGAACTTTATTTGGATAAAATGTTAGAAGCAGAAAAACCTACAATTACTTATAAACCTATCTCCAAAGTTCCATCAGTTGAACGTGATTTAGCTTTGGTAATGGATATTAAACAAAATGTTGGTGAAGTAATAGATGCGATTGCTAGAAGCGATCAAATGATTACAAAAGTTTCGGTTTTTGATATTTATATTGGTGATAAAATTGCTAGTGACAAAAAAAGTGTCGCAATTCGAATTACTTTAGAAGCTAATGAAACTTTAACTGAAGAAATTATCACATCTAAAATCAAACGATTACTTAAATCTTTAGAATATCGTTTTAAAATTGTTCTAAGATCATAAAAAATTAAGGACTAACTTTAGAAGTTATAAATCTAGAGTTGGTTCTTTTTCAATAATAAATAAATACATTATAATAGTTAATAAATTTACAGGATTTTAACTTTATTCTAAAAATTGCCTATTTATTGAAAAAAATCCTTGCTTATAGTATAATCAAAATAGTTTATAAATGTGAAGGATTATCATGGCAGAAAACAAAGTGTATCAAAGAATTATAATTTTAGGAGCAGGGGGATCAGGTAAAACCACCCTTGCTAAATCATTATCTAATTTAACTGGCATTAATGCCTATTATTTAGATAAAGAATACTGGTTACCTAACTGGCAACGTCCAAGTGATGATGATTGGAATCATAAATTAAACGATATAATAGCAAACGAACAGTGGATTATCGATGGTAATTATATTGATAGTTTAAATAAAAGATTAGCAAAGGCTGATTTAGTTATTATGCTTGATATCAATAAAAATATTTGTACTAAAAGTATCTTTTTCCGCACCTTGAAAAATTATTTTTGGAAAAGATCAGATCTAGGCAATGGTTGTACTGATAGATTTAATGAACGTTATAAAGAATTCCTTGCTTGGTCAAAAGCTTTTAAACAAGATTATTTTCCTTTGTTGATAAAGAAGTGTTTAGAATATCCTAATGTTGATTTAAAAATCTTTAAATCACGTTTATCAGCTAAACATTTTATTAAAACGATTAATAAAAAGGAGGCAAATTAATGAATATCGGTGAAAAAATTAAAAATTTACGCGAAGAACATCAATTATCACAAGAAGAATTAGCACAACAAATTAATGATACTTATGATAATATTGTTAAATATGAAAATAATGAACTTGAACCAAGTTTAGACAAAAAATTATTAATTGCGCAAGTCTTAGGGGTAAGTTTAGATGATATTAGCTATAGTATTGATAAAGATGTTTTACCTAATAAAGCTATTCAAAAAGATGAAGTGCAAGATGATGATGAAACAATGGAAATTGTTGAACCTGATTCTTATGATGAAACGCCTTTTTTAACTTCGACAATTGTTTATAATGAAGATATTTTTAATAAATTATTTAAAGGTAATTATTCAAAATATTTATTACAAACAATTATTTCTTTTGTTAGTTACTTAATTATTGGTATTTATGCTACTTTTTTTAGTAGTAGTTTAATTTTTATTGCAATCATTGGATATGGGTTAGCTCTTTATTCACTTATTAAATTACCAATTCTTTTGATTAGATTTAAAAAAGCAAAACAAGTTTGGTTAACTCAATATGGTAATGTTACAAAAACTTATAATTATTATGAAAAGTATATTGAAGTAATATCACCTAATGGGGAGGTTGATCAATATTATTATACTGATATTTTAAGAGTATTAGAAAAAGACAATCTAATAGTTTGTATGATTAATAAACCTAACCAAATGATCTTAACGATTGATAAAGGATTAATGAAAGAAGAAGAAATAGATCTAGTAAGAAATAAACTTAAAGAAAATAGTGCCCAATATATGAATTTAGAAAAAAATAATGATGTTAATCAACCTCAAAATAAAAAGATTAAAAACTTTAATTTATGGTTGTTGATTATTACTATTATTACGGCTTTATCTATTTTCATTTCTAATATTATTTTTTATCTTTTAAATCTTGATTTGACTTTAATCAATCAATTATTACCATATCTTGTTGTATTACCAATTGCGATATTATCTATTGTAATGGGCATTATCGCCAAGGCCAAATTTTCAATTTCTAGTAAAAAAAATTATATTGTAGGAATTATTGTGATTGTGGCAAGCCTTTTATTTATCGGAGTTAGCGTTATGCAATATAAAGGTTATAAAGCTTATAATAACGATACGTTAAAAGATGAAATTAGTAAAATGACTAATACAACATTACCAACTGATTATCTTACTATTTATTATAATTCAAAAGAAAATAATGTTGTTGAAGATGAGCAAAATTATCAAATTAAAACTTATCAAGAATGGCTTTTTACGAGAAAAAAAGAAATTGAATCTTTTCAAAATAGCCTTAATGAAAATGGTTGGGAACCCAAGTCAGCAGAATATAATTTGTTACAAATCTTAAGTAAAAACGAATCAGATTTAAAAGTTGAAGATGCAGATTATTATTATTTATACCAAAAAGATACCGATCAAACTTGGGTTTTAAATGCCTACTATGTAGGTGCTAAGACAATGATTGTTATAGAATATACTATTTATGGCAATTAACTTTAAAAACTAATTAAATAAATTTTAGAAAGGAGTCCTATATGAAAAAGGCATTAATGGAAAAGCTTAAAGAATCAGTATTGGCTGTTATTCCCATAACTGTGCTTGTTTTATTATTATGTTGTTTTTTCCCAATTAATCTTTGGATGATTATGGCTTTTATCATTGGGGCTCTTATGCTCATTATTGGCTTGAGTTTATTTAATTTAGGGGCTGATTCATCAATGATGAGATTAGGAGAAGATATTGGTCAATTTGTTACGAAAAAGAAAAATATTTGGCTTCTATTAGGAGTTACGGCCGCAATCGGCCTTATTATTACAATTGCGGAACCCGATTTAATGGTATTAGCTGAACAATTAAAAGATACAATTTCACCAATTGGGTTGATTATTATGGTAGCTGTGGGAGTAGGGATTTTTTTAGCCCTTGCCCTTTTACGAATCATTTTACAAATAAAACTTAATCTAATTTTAATTGTTTTATATGCCATTGTTTTTTTAATAGCTATTTTTGTGCCCAAAGAATTTATCGCGGTAGCTTTTGATTCAGGTGGTGTTACAACTGGTCCAATGACAGTTCCTTTTATTTTAGCATTAGGGTTAGGTGTTGCTGGAGCCAGAGGTTCAACAGCCTCTAAAGATGATTCATTTGGGTTAGTTTCTTTTTGTTCAATTGGTCCAGTTTTAATGGTCTTAATTATCGGTTTATTTATTGATAAACCAAGTGTTAATTCAAATGCTATTATTTTATTTGATAATGGACAAGGTTTCCTTAAATTTTTTGGTCAACAATTTTTAAGTATGGTTGGCGAAATTTCCTTAGCCATTTTACCAATTATAATTTGTGTAGTTGTTTTTAAATGTATTTTATTGAAAGATAATAAAAAAGCTATTTTAAAGATGTTTATTGGTCTTTTATATACTTATATTGGTTTAATTATTTTCTTGACCGGCGCTCATATTGGTTTTATGCCAATAGCAAATATTTTAGGAGAGACAATCGGTTCTAAAGCAATTAAATGGATTCTAATTCCTTTAGGAATGCTAATGGGCTTTTTTGTTGTAATGGCCGAACCAGCTGTTAATGTTTTAAATAAACAAGTTGAAGAATTAACTAGTGGTTCAATTTCTAAAAAAACAATGCTTTTTAGTATGGCATTTGGTGTTGCCATTTCAATTGGCCTTTCAATGATGCGAGTTGTGTTTGATTTTAGTATTTGGTGGATTTTAATTCCAGGTTATTTGATTGCGATTGTTTTAATGTTTTTTGTTCCTAAAATTTTTACCGCAATAGCCTTTGACTCTGGTGGAGTTGCTAGCGGACCTATGACGGCTACTTTCTTATTACCACTTGCTAGTGGTGCTTGTTTAAGCATTTATGGCGGCGACGCTGTTAAAATGTTAGCAAATGGTTTTGGCGTTGTTGCTTTAGTTGCAATGACACCTTTAATCGTAGTTCAAATAGTTGGATTAGTTTATGCTATTAAAACGAAGATTATGGCAAGAAATGTTATTCTTGATGTTGAACCTATTATTGAATTTGAAATAGATTATCAAGAAATGGAGGAAAAGGCCAATGAATAGAAAAATTAAAGGTATGCGCCTTTTTATTACCATTGTTGACCGTAACCTAGGTAATAAAGTCGTTGAACTTTTCGAAGATGTTGGATGTCATTATCATCAAGTAATTTATGGCAGTGGCACCGCACCTAAAGAAATTTATGAATATTTAGGCTTTGGTGTAATTGAAAAAGAAGTGGTGCTTTCTATTGCACCTACCGATTTAGTTCCATTTATGATTGATGCTTTAAAAATTGAAATGCATTTTGATCAACCAGGTCATGGCGTTGCTTGTACAATTCCACTAGATAGCCTAGCAGGTCAAAGAGTCCTAAATGAAATAATGAGAGAAGAAAAAATTAACAAAGATGAGATCTTAAAAAATAATAAGGAGGGAAAATAAATGCGTCATTTAATCTTAGCTATTTGCAATAGTGGTAATGCGGACGAAATTATGGTTACCGCAAAACAAGCTGGCGCACGTGGTGGCACAATTATTCATGCCCGTGGATCAGCCCAAAAAGATGCCGAACATTTTTTAGGAATTACGATTCAACCCGAAAAAGATATAATTATGATAATTGTGGATGATAATACCAAAACTCCTATTATGCAAGCTATTTCAAAGTTTCATGGTGTTGGTAC
>CANQDG010000022.1 GCA_947591495.1 uncultured Bacilli bacterium | reverse complement strand
CATAAAAGATTTTAATAGAGTAATATTTTGTAAAATTTAAAAGATAACTTCTTTGAATATATCATAAGATAATCAGACTATGGAGCACTTTGCTCCTTTTTATTTGCAAAATTTTGGTAATCATGATATAATATATCGGTAATGTAATTAACCAAAATTACAACATTATTACACAAAAATTGATATTAGTTCATAGTCAATTAAAATATTTATGAACAATTTATTATATGAGGAGTTAAAAAATGAGTAAATTTGTTTATTTATTCAAAGAAGGTAATGCTTCAATGCGTGAACTTCTAGGTGGTAAAGGTGCTAACCTTGCGGAAATGACTTCCATTGGTCTTCCTGTTCCTCATGGTTTTACGGTTACCACTGAAGCGTGTGCTAAATATTACGAAGATGGTAAAATTTTAGCACAAGAAGTAGTTGACCAAATTTTTACAGCATTAAAAGTTGTTGAGTCTCAACAAAACAAAAAATTTGGCGACAATAAAAATCCACTATTAGTATCTGTACGTAGTGGTGCACGTGCTTCAATGCCCGGCATGATGGATACTATTTTGAATTTAGGCTTAACTGATGAATCAGTAGAAGGTCTTGCTAAATTAACTAACAACCCACGTTTTGCTTATGATTCATATCGTCGTTTCATTCAAATGTTTGCTGATGTTGTAATGGAAATCAAAAAAGAAAATTTTGAAGCTTTAATGGATGAAATGAAAAAAGCTAAAGGTGTTACACAAGATACTGAACTTGATGCAGACGATTTGAAAAAACTTGTAGGTTTATTTAAAAATAAATATGCAGAATTAAAAGGCGAACCATTCCCTCAAGATCCAACTGTTCAATTACTAGAAGCAGTTAAAGCAGTATTTAGATCTTGGGATAATCCACGAGCTAATGTATATCGTCGTTTAAATAATATCCCTTATTCTTGGGGAACTGCTGTAAATGTTCAATCAATGGTTTTCGGTAATATGGGGGATGATTCAGGTACTGGTGTTGCTTTTTCACGTAACCCTGCAACCGGCGAAAATGTTTTATACGGTGAATATTTATTCAATGCTCAAGGTGAAGACGTTGTTGCAGGTATTAGAACTCCTTACCCTATTGCTCATTTGGAAGAAGATAATCCTGCTTTATATGAAGAGTTCAAAAATGTTGCTAAAACTCTAGAACAACATTATCACGATATGCAAGATATGGAATTTACAATTGAAAAGGGTAAATTGTATATGTTACAAACTCGTAATGGTAAAAGAACTGCTCAAGCAGCTTTAAAAATTGCTATTGATATGGTTAAGGAAGGCTTAATTTCTGAACAACAAGCCGTATTAATGGTTGAACCAAAATCATTAGACGCTTTACTACATAAAGGTTTTGATCAAAAAGCATTAAAAGCTGCTAATCCTATAACTAAAGGTCTACCAGCATCACCTGGTGCAGCATGTGGTCAAGTAGTATTCTCTGCTGAACGTGCTAAAGAATTAAAAGCTGAAGGTTTAAAGGTTGTTTTAGTAAGACTTGAAACTTCACCTGAAGATATCGAAGGTATGATTGCATCTCAAGGTATTTTAACTGGTCGTGGTGGTATGACAAGCCATGCTGCTGTTGTAGCACGTGGTATGGGTACTTGTTGCGTTGCCGGTGCTGGTGAAATCAGAGTAAATGAAGAAGAAAAATATTTCGAAGTAGCAGGTAAACGTTACAATGAATTAGATTGGATATCTATTGATGGTAATACCGGTTATGTATATGGTGAGGCTATTCCAACTGTTGATGCAACCGTATCAGGTGATTTTGCAACATTAATGGAATGGGCTGATAAATATCGTAAATTACATGTAAGAGCTAATGCTGACAATCCTCGTGATGCTAAAGTTGCTTTTGATTTTGGTGCTGAAGGTGTGGGATTATGTCGTACTGAACATATGTTCTTTGAAGCTGACCGTATTATGGCAGTTCGCGAAATGATTGTTTCAAACACTGAAGAAGAACGTAAAAAAGCGCTTGCTAAAATTTTACCAATGCAAAGAAATGATTTTATTGGTATCTATAAAGCTATGAAAGGTAAAGCTGTTACAGTTCGTTATTTAGATCCACCACTACATGAATTTTTACCTCATACTGATGAAGAAATCGCTGATCTTGCCAAAGAAATGAATATCTCATTTGATAAATTAAAAGCAACAGTTGAATCTTTACATGAATTTAATCCAATGTTAGGTCATCGTGGTTGCCGTTTATCAATTACTTATCCTGAAATCGCTGAAATGCAAACTAGAGCAGTAATCGAAGCTGCAATAGCTGTTAACAAAGAAGGATATAATGTAACTCCTGAAATAATGATACCTTTAGTTGGTGATATTAAGGAATTAAAATATGTTCATGATGTTGTTGTTAAGACCGTTGATGAAGTTCTTAAAGAAAATCATACAACTTTAGATTATAAATTTGGTACAATGATTGAAGTTCCTCGTGGTGCTTTAACAGCTGGCGAAATTGCTGAAGTTGCCGAATTCTTTAGTTTTGGTACTAACGATTTAACTCAAATGACTTTTGGTTTTAGCCGTGATGATGCTGGTAAATTCCTTGAAGAATATTACACAAGAAAAGTTTTTGAAAATGATCCATTTGCTCACATTGACCAAAATGGTGTAGGTCGTTTAATGAAGATTGCTGCCGAAGATGGTCGTGCAACTCGACCTAATCTTAAATTAGGTATTTGTGGAGAACATGGTGGTGATCCTGATTCAATTGAATTCTGTCATAAATTAGGATTAGACTATGTATCTTGTTCACCTTATCGTGTACCAATTGCAAGACTAGCAGCAGCTCATGCAAGTATTAAAGAAGAAATGAGCAAAAAGTAAAGCTAATTATATAAAAATTTATAATTTTAAATTATTTCTTAGATGTGCCCAATATTGGGTACATCCTTATTAACTGAATAACTGATTTTTCTAAATTTTTCAATTTGTAAGTTAAATTGTTCCAAATTTAATAATTTTATGATATCATTATTCATAGCAACTCCTTTCATTGCATTTGTGTGGCATAAATATTATAAAGGAGTTGCCTTTTTTATGCAATTAAACAATATAATAAAACCAGTGAAGCAGTATAGGTACATCATACAGAAATTCACATATTCAAAGGACTAACCGACATCAAAAGTCGAATTAGTCCTTTTATAATAAGAAAATGTCTAGTGCTTTAAAACACTAGACAGTAATATTTTTTTTATGCTTTTTTAAAATTATGAAGAAGATGAATGCCATTATTTGTAAAGGAATTGGGACAAAATAAACCAAATAAATGTCTTCGCAATTTAATAAACTTAAATGAACAGAAATGGCTAAGCCCCAAAGTAAAAGACTTGTTGAAAAAAACTGGTATAAGCGATTTCCCCAAATACAAGAAAAGATAAGAAGAATAATAGCAGATACTGGTATCGCATAGATGAAACAAAGCCATAAAGAAAAATTAATAGCTATTAAATTAATTTGTAATATTTTTAAAACGACAAAAACACTAGTGGCAAGTAACCAAACAAGTCCAACAGAAAGTAAACTAATGGAAGTTATATTGCGTTTTGATAATTTTTTCCTTTCCTCACTTTTATTTATAATTTGAGTGCTATTCTCATTACTTATTAACATATCAACGCTAATATTAAAAATGTCAGCTAATTGTTTTAATGTTACTATGTCAGGAATAGACTCACCGCGTTCCCATTTTGATAAAGTTTTATCCGAATAGTTTAATTTTTCCGCAAGTTCAAGTTGAGTTAAGCCTAATTTTTTACGATATTTTATAATATTTTGTGATATTGTTTCTTTAATATCATTATTTTTAATTTCATTTTCCATACTCATAATTTTAGCACAATATAACTTTTTTTTCAACTAAAAAGCCAAAAAAATGTTAATTCTACTCTCAGTAGAGTTAAATTCTACTATTTTTCAGTTGGATTTTAAAAGAAGATACTTGAAAAACGCCTTAGTTTGTTGTAAAAAAAGCTGTTTTCTTATATAATAGTTATGCAAAATTCTTATGGGGCATATTAAATGTAGAAAGGAAATTTTAATATGAAAAATAATAACAAGGATTCTGTAATTCCTATTTTTTTTGCGATTGATAATAATTATGTACCCTTTTTAGCAGTTGCTTTAGAATCTATTCAAGCTAACTGTTCTAAAGATTATCAATATGAAATTTACATTCTTAACAATGGCATTAATGATGAATATATGGAAATGATTAAGCAATATGAAAAAGATAATTATCATATTAATTATGTCGATTTAGAAAAGCGATTAAAAACACTTAAATTACATGTAAGAGATTATTATACAACCACAATTTATTTTAGATTGTTTATTGCCGATATCTTCCCTGAATATGACAAGGCTCTTTATCTTGATGCCGATATCATTGTAAAAGGTGATATCGCTGAGTTATATAACTTCCAACTAGAAGATAATTTGGTTGGTGCGATTGCTGACGATGTGGTTAGTGCATGTGATGAATTTAAAAATTATACAATGAATGTTTTAGGTGTACCTTTTGACCAATATTTTAATTCAGGTATTCTCGTCATGAATTTAAAGAAATTCCGAGAAGAACATGTTTTTGATCAATTTATTGATTTATTAAATAAATTTATTTTTGACATCGCGCCTGATCAAGATTACTTAAATGTTATCTGTCACAATCATGTCAAATATATTCCAGCAATTTGGAATACAGCGCCTCTTCCTAATCGCACTTATGATGAAGAAAATATAAAATTAATCCATTACAAATTAACGGCTAAGCCTTGGCATTATAAAGATATCCCTTTAAGTCAATATTTTTGGCAATATGCAAAAAAAACTCCTTTTTATTTGCAAATAATTGATATTTTAAATAATTATTCACTTGATAATATTAGAAACGATGCATTAACTGAAGTAAACTTAAAACGAAAAGCCCAAGAAGAAGCTGATCTTGATAATACGTATTATCAAGTTATTTCGCGAAAGGGAAAATAAAATGGAAAAATCTCCATATCGTTTACAAGTATTAGAAAAAATCAACGACCTTGAAAAGGCTGGGATGTTTAATGAAGAAGTTGAAGAAAATCCACCTTCAAAAGTTCTAATGCCAGATGATGTCGATTATTTACAAAAAAAACTTGTTCATCGGATTAATGCTAAAATAGCAACCCACATTGCTAAAAAATATATTCAAAAATTAATGAAACAAAAAAAGCTAATTATTAAGGAAGTTATTGGTTTTGAAAAGATTAAAGCTTTAAATACCGGTTATATTTTAACTTGTAATCATTTCAATCCATATGATAATTTTGCTTTACATATGATTTTAGTCCCATACTTACGTAAACAAAAAAAGAAATTTTTTAAAGTAATAAGAGAAGGAAATTATAGTTTTCCGGGAATATATGGTTATTTTTTCCGTAATTGTTATACGTTACCACTTAGTTCAAATTTCACAACGATGAAAAATTTTACGAAAGCCGTGGAAACAATATTAACAAGAGGGGATGTAATTTTAATATATCCTGAACAATCAATGTGGTGGAATTATCGAAAGCCAAGACCCCTAAAGGTTGGTGCATTTAAGTATGCTGAACATGCGAATGTTCCAATTGTTCCTTGTTTTATTACAATGACTGATACTGATGCTTTAGATGAAGAGGGTTTTCCTATTCAAGCATATACGATTAATTTTCTTGATCCACTTTATCCTGATCAATCATTATCCGCTAAAGACTGTGCTCAAGACTTATGTAATCGAAATTATCAAGTTTGGAAAGAAAAATACGAAGAATTTTATAAAATACCTTTAGTATATAATAAGGAGTAGTCTCTATGCTAATATACACGATAATTATTGGACTTACGCTTATTGTAATGATTTGTCTAAATGCTTTTGTAGGTATTCCCTTATATGAATATGATGGTTGGTATTGTACTAAAATTATTTTGTTAAGTATTGCAAGCGTCATAGCAATTGACGGATTATGTGCTTTTATAATTCATAAGTTACCTATTAAATGGTTTAATCATCGTTTTAAAATTTTTCATATTTTTAAGTTTGAAAGACGTTTTTATGAACTAATTAGAATTAAAAAATGGAAAGATTTAATACCTGAACTTGGCGGGCTTGCCGATTTTCGGAAAAATAAACTTGCCGAACCAACCAATAACGAATATGTCGAAAAATTTTTAACTGAATGTTGCTATGGTGAAGTAATTCATTTTAATTCCATTATTTTGGGTTTCTTAATAATTTTCTTTGATCTTCGCCACTGTCTATTTTTTGGTATTCCTGTTGCCATAGCCAATGCTATTATTAATTTTTTATCGTATATGATTTTAAGATATAATCGACCTAAGTTAAATGTCTTATATGAAAGAAATCGTAGAATGGCCGAAAGAAGTAAAAAAAATTTAATTGAAAAAGAAGAATAAAAGGAAAAGACTTAAACGTTTTAAGTCTTTTCTATTTGTTTTTTAGCACTTTTCTTATTAAATGGCTTGCTTTTTTTTATAAAATAGCATATAATATATACGTTGCAGAATCTAGCAACCGCACAGAATAGGTCTTTAAGAGTTCTAGCTCACCTTAATGGCGTGTCTTAATTTTATAAGGAGGTAAAATAGATGTACGCAATTTTTGTAACAGGTGGAAAGCAATATCGCGTAACTGAAAATGACACTATCTACGTTGAAAAACTAGAAGGTGAGGCAGGTCAAGAAGTTGTTTTTGATCAAGTTTTACTTGTAGGTGATAAAGTAGGTCAACCAGTTGTTGAAGGCGCTAAAGTTGTTGGCACCATCGAAAAACAAGGACGTGGCAAAAAAATTATTGTTTTCAAGTATAAAGCAAAGAAGAATTATCGTAAAAAACAAGGCCATCGCCAAGCATATACAAAAGTAACAATTAATTCAATTGTTGCCTAAGCTTTATTTATGACCAAAGCAAATTTTAAAAAAATCGAAGGACTTTGGACAAGTCTTGAAGTTAGCGGTCATGCGAATTTTGCAAGTGCTGGTAATGATATTGTTTGTGCAGGTATTTCTACTGCCGTTATTTTGTCGATCAATTTATTAAAACAATTTATTAATGGTCGCTTTAAAGTTGTCGAAAATCAAAAATTAGGATTAATAGCAATAAATGAAATTGATTATGAGTCATTAAGTGATAATGAGATATCAATTGTCGATAAGATCTTTACTACTTTATATGATTGTCTTAATGATATTGCTAATGATTATCCTAATAACTTTAAAATCAAAATCGAAAATAAATAATAGGAGGATTATCATGATGAGATTGAATTTACAATTCTTTGCATCAAAAAAAGGTGTTAGTTCTACCAAAAACGGTCGTGATTCAGAATCAAAGCGTTTAGGTGCTAAATTATCTGATGGTCAATTTGCCACTGCTGGTTCAATTATTTATCGTCAAAGAGGTACAAAAGTACATCCTGGATTAAATGTTGGTTTAGGTAAGGATGATACACTATTTTGTATGATTGATGGTATTGTTAAATATGAACGCAAGGGTAAGGACAAAAAACAAGTATCTGTATATCCTGTGGAATAATTGACAATAAGCACTTGTTAACAAGTGCTTTTATTTTTGAATTAGTTATAAGGTGGTGGAAGATGTTTGTTGATAGTGTAAAAGTTTACGTAAAAGCAGGTGATGGTGGTAGCGGTGGCTCATATTTTTTACATGAAAAATATGTAGCAATGGGCGGACCATCAGGAGGTAATGGCGGACGTGGCGGTAGTATCATTTTTGTTGGTGAGGAAGGTTTAACAACCCTTTTAGATTTCCGCTTCGTTAAAAAAATTAAAGCTGAATCAGGCGAAAATGGCATGGATAAAAACATGTTTGGTAAAGCAGGCAAAAACGTTTATGTGAAAGTTCCAATTGGCACTACCATTACGGATGATGATACGCATGAAGTTATTGGTGATATTACTAAACATGGACAAGAAGTTATTGTGGCTGAAGGAGGACGAGGTGGCAAGGGTAATGCCGCATTTGCTACATCGCGTAATCCAGCACCTGAATATGCCGAAAAAGGTGTGCCAGGAGTTGAACGCAATTTACTTCTAGAATTGAAAGTTTTAGCCGATGTTGGCTTAGTTGGTTTTCCATCAGTTGGCAAATCAACCTTAATTTCCGTTGTTTCAGCTGCTAAACCTAAAATTGCATCTTATCATTTTACAACGCTACATCCTAATTTAGGTGTCGTAGCCGTTGGGGATGGAAGAAGTTTTATTATGGCTGACTTACCAGGATTAATTGAAGGTGCATCTAATGGTACAGGACTTGGCATCCAATTTTTAAAACATATTGAGCGTACTCGTGTAATTGTGCATATCATAGATATGAGTGCAACAGATGGACGTGATCCTGTTCAGGATTACTATACGATTCGCAAAGAACTATTAGCTTATAATAAAGATTTTGCTAGTAGATTAGAAATTGTCGTTGCTAATAAAATGGATTTGCCAAAAAGCTGTGATAATTTAGAACAATTTAAAATTAAGACAGGTATAACTGATGTTATTCCAATATCAGCTTATACGAAAACTAATTTGCAACAACTAATCTATAAAATTGCTGATACCTTAGATCTAGCAAAAAAACAAAAACCAATTGAAGAAGTAGCCGATCAAGTAGTTGAATACAATTTTGTCCCTAAAGGACCTGACTTTATAATCACCAAGGATCAAGATGGTATCTATCATGTAACAGGTGAAAAAGTCAAAAAATTATTTGATCAAACCAAATTTGATAATGAAGCTAGTGTTAGACTATTTGCTAAAAAACTAAAGGATTTAGGTGTTGATGAAAAATTACGTAGTCTTGGTGTTAAACACGGCGATCTTGTTTGTGTGTTTGATTATGAATTTGAATTTATAGATTAAAAAATATTTAATAGCATATACTTAAAAATTAGGAGGTAAGATATGACTAATCATGAACTTATTAAAAAAATTACATTAACAGCTGTTTTTGCGGGATTAACGATAGCTCTTGCTTTTATTCCAATCGCACCAGCCGGTTTAGAAATGACATTTACAATTATTCCAATAGCGATAGGAGGTATTATTGGAGGACCACTTGTGGGACTTATTTTAGGAATTGTTTTTGGTCTTACAAGTTTTTTCCAGTGCTTTGGTTATAGTGCTTTTGGCGCTGAACTTCTTGCAATTAATCCTTTTTTTACTTTTCTTGTTTGTGTACCAACTCGCGCAATTGCTGGATGGTTTCCGGCCTTTTTCAATAAGCTTTTAAAGCCTGTTGTTAATCGAAAAATTAGTATTGGTATATCTTGTGTTTTAGTACCAGTTTTAAATACATTACTTTTCACAAGTCTTTTAGTTTTTTGTTTTTATCATACTAGTTATATACAATCATTTGGGGCTAAAAATCCATTTAATTTTGTAGTTATGATTGTTGGCTTGCAAGGCGTAATTGAAATGTTGTGTGGTATTCTTATTTCATACCCTGTTGCGATGGCATGTGATGTAGTCATAAATCGTAAATAATTAACGTTCTCAAAATATTCTTATTTTAGGATATTTTGAGACTTTTTTTACTTTGAAATTGCAAAAATTATTAAAAAAAGCACAAAATATCGGAAAATATGGTATAATCATAGAAGGATGTGATTACTATGTATGAAAAAATTAATCGTAATTTATATACACCGATGATGCGACAATATCTTGAAATAAAAGATAATTATCCTGATACCTTAGTCTTTTTTCGATTAGGTGATTTCTATGAAATGTTTTTTAACGATGCAATTGTTGCAAGTCGTGAACTTGAAATAGTTTTAACTGGACGTGATGCAGGTGTGGATGAACGTGTTCCAATGTGTGGCGTACCATATCATGCAGTTGATGCCTATATTGAAAAACTATCTAATAAAGGTTACAAAGTTGCAATCGTTGAACAATTAGAAGAACCAGGAACTAATAAAATTGTTCATCGCGATGTCGTGCGAATTATTACGCCAGGAACTAATATTGATGAACATTATTTAGATGATAAAAATAATAATTATATTGGTGCTATTGAAAAAATCTCTGATGGCTATTTACTAAGTTACGTTGAACTATCAACTGGTGAAACGGTTTTAAGCGTTTTTCCATCAAACATTGATATGGTTTATAGCGAAATTCAGAAATTGTCAATAAAAGAAATTGTTATAGGCAAACAACTTGAACATAATATTGCTTTAACCCTTCACCGCCTTTATGGTATATTAGCCTCTGAAAGCGATGATACAAATGTTGATAGCTATTTAGATGGTATTTTTGTTAATGTCAAAGAAGAACATCTTGTAGGTGCTAAACGTTTAATTGCTTATATTATAAAGACCCAAAAAAGAGTATTAGTTCATTTAAAAGCATTTGTATATTATGAATTTAATGATTATTTGCGAATGGATAATAATGTTGTGCATAATCTTGAATTAGTAGAATCATTACGGGGTAATCGTTACAAAAATAATTTATTTTCTGTTTTAGATGGTTGTGCTACTGCGATGGGTTCACGTTTTTTAAAAAAATCGTTATTATATCCTTTAATTAATCTAGAACAAATTAATGCTCGACATGATTTAGTTGATGAATTTTTAAAAAACTATTTAATCGCCGAAGACATTAGAAAAGACTTATTAGAAGTTTATGATTTAGAAAGAATTGCAGGACGTATTAGTTATGGTTCCCTAACCCCTAAAGATTTAATTCAGTTAAAACGTTCAATTGGGGTTTTACCTAATATCAAAAATAATTTGTTAAAAATGCAAACAAAAGCCGCCTCTAAGAAAGCAAATAAGATAATTACCTTTGAAAATTTATTCGAGCTCTTAGATCGCGCAATTAGAGAAGATGCAGGATATTCTTTAAAAGAAGGCGGTGTGATTAAACAAGGTTATAGTGAAGAATTAGATAATATCAAAAATATTAGCAGTACAAATAAGGACTTTTTGGTTAATTTAGAAAAGCGTGAGCGTGACAAAACTGGCATTAAAACTTTAAAAGTTTCATATAATAAAGTTTTTGGCTATTATATTGAGGTAACTAAATCTTATATTCCCCAAATAAAAGATGAATTTGGCTATATAAGAAAACAAACAACAAGTAATTCTGAGCGTTATATTACCCAAGAACTTAAAGAAAGAGAAGCTTTAATACTTCGTTCAGATGAACGTTCAATTGAATTAGAAAATGAATTATTTAACGAAATTCAAAATGAATGCAAAAAATATCTAGGAAATATTCAATTAGTAGCAAAAGAAGTTTCGGAAGTCGATATGCTTTTAGCCTTTAGTAAAAATGCCCGAAATAATAATTATATAAGACCTGTTTTTTCTCTTTATAATGAATTTGAAATTAAAAAGGGGCGACATCCTGTAATTGAAAAAGTTAACAACAATGAATTTATTCCAAACGATTTGATGATGTATAATAATGATCGCATTTTACTAATAACTGGACCTAATATGAGTGGTAAATCAACCTTTATGCGTCAAGCCGCTTTAATTGCGATTATGGCTCAAATAGGTTCATTTGTCCCCGCAAGTTATGCTAAACTGCCTATTTTTGATCAAATATTTACGCGAATTGGTTCTAGTGATGATATTGCAAGTGGCGAATCAACTTTTATGAGTGAAATGCTTGAAGTTAATTATGCTTTACAAAATGCTACAATGCGTAGTTTAATCATCTTAGATGAAGTAGGTCGGGGAACAGCTACATTTGATGGTATGGCTCTAGCTCAGGCTATTATTGAATACATTCATAATAAAATTGGTGCTAAAACTTTATTTTCTACGCATTATCATGAACTTACCTGCTTGAATGAAAGTTTGGCTTTTTTGCGCAATGTTCATGTTGAGGCCACCTTTAACGAAAAAAAGGAAATTGTCTTTTTACATAAAGTATTAGATGGACCATCCGATGAAAGTTATGGTATTAACGTGGCATCACTTGCTAAAATACCACTAGATGTAACTTTAAGAGCTAAAGATATTTTAAAGAAATTAGAAAAAAAATCAAATTATGATAAAGAAGCCTTGTCAATTAAAAATTATCAAGCTCCAATTGTTGAATATTTAGAAAAACCAAACCCTCAATGGGATAGTTTAAAAAAGACGATTTTAGAAACCGATCTTGATAATTTACGACCAATTGATGCTTTAAATCTTTTAGAAAAATTAAAGAAGGGGTTATCCGATGAATAGACCAAAAATCATTGAACTTCCGATTGAACTTAGTAATATGATAGCAGCAGGTGAAGTTGTTGAGCGCCCTAGTAGTGTTGTCAAAGAACTTGTTGAAAATAGTATAGATGCTAAAGCAACTTTTATTAAAATAGATCTTATGAATGCCGGTATCGATAAAATAACGGTTATTGATGATGGAATTGGCCTTTCAAGTGAGGATATTGCGATGGCGGTTAAACCGCATGCTACTAGTAAAATTAAAAGTGCTAGTGATTTATTTGCGATTGAAACTTTGGGCTTTCGGGGTGAGGCTATTCCTTCCATTTGTGCCATTTCGAAAATGACGATTACTTCATCGCTTAATGGTTACGAAGCATCATTTAAAAAGTATGAAGGACTAAAACTAATAGATGAAGGTAAAACTAGTTTTACCCAAGGGACTAAAATCGAAGTAAGTGATTTGTTTTTTAATACCCCTGCAAGATATAAACATTTAAGTAGTGAACAAGTCGAATTATCTCATATTGTCCAATTAGTTAATAAAATTAGCCTAGCATATCCAGAAATTGCTTTTGTTTTAACTAATAATGCTAAGGTTTTATTTTCAACCGATGGTAATAGTAATTATGAAGCAATTATCGCTGAGATTTTTGGAACTGATGTTGCTAAACAAATGGTTACCTTTAATGCTAAAAGCTCTTTATATGAAATTAAAGGTTACACATCGAGCAATTCGATTTTTCGCTCTAATAAAAATGGTATTATCATAATGATAAATCAACGAATTATTAAAAACGCTAATTTGGTTTATGCTATTTTAGATGCATATAAAACATATTTACCAGTTGGAAGGTATCCGGTTACGATTGTGGAAATAAAAGCTAATCCTACTTATGTTGATGTAAATGTTCATCCTACTAAACAAGAGGTGCGTTTTACGGATGAAAAAGAATTGCGTTATTTAATAACTAACACTATTTTAGATGCTTTAAAAAAAGTTGAATTAGTATATGAAGTAAAACCAGATGAATTAAAAAATATTGTCGTTAAAGAAGCTAAGACGGTTAAAGAGAAAGATTTTGAAAGTGATGTTAAAAGCTTTAAGTGGGATGATTTTCCTAAAGGCTCACTTGAAAATAATACAAGTGATGCTTTTAATGAATCATCATTACCCAAAAAAAGCGATACTACCGTATCAGAAGAACAAGCATTTTATTATGATACTTCATATCAAGATGCCGAATCTACTACTAATAATAAAAAACAACAGTTATCGTTTAATTTTCGCGATGATCATAACTTTTTTCAATCACTTTCTTATCTTGGTCAGTTTAATTTAACTTATCTTTTATTTGAAAAAGATGATAATTTATATTTAATTGATCAACATGCGGCAATGGAACGCATAATGTATGAAAAAATTAAAGAAGAATTACAAAAGCCTTGCGAAAGTTTTTATGATTTACTAATACCCCTCGAAATTACTTTACCAGATTTTGAACTAAACCTTTTAGATGATAAAAAAGCTTTTCTAACTCATATTGGTATAACCTATGATATCGGTGAAAATCACATAGTTAAGATTAAAACCATTCCAACTTGGATTAACCAAAATTTTGCAAGTGAAAGCTTAGATGCTATTTTAAGCGATGTTATAAATGATTTGCCCGTTTCAAAAGATGCCTTTTATGATGAATTTGCTAAAACGATGAGTTGCAAAAAATCAATTAAAGCAAATATGCATATTTTAACCGAAGAAGTATCATGTCTTCTTCAAGACCTTGATAATTGTTCTAATCCTTTTACCTGTCCTCATGGAAGACCGACCATTATTCATTTTACCAAATATGAAATTGAAAAACTTTTTAAAAGGGTGAATTAAATGGATAAAATTGTAGTAATTACCGGTCCGACCGCGGTTGGTAAAACGAAACTTAGTTTGAGTGTTGCTCAACATTTTAATACCGAAATTATTAATGCCGATGCTTTTCAAATTTATAAACAAATGAATATCGGAACGGCAAAACCAACACCTGCTGAGCAAGCTATGGTTAAGCATCACTTGATTGATATTATAGAGCCAGGCTGCGAATTTTCGATTGCGGAATATCAAAAAAGAGTTCGCTTAATTATTGACCAAATGCTTAAAGAGCACAAACTACCAATTTTAGTTGGTGGAAGTGGCTTATACATTAATAGTGTCATAAAAGATTATCATTTTGATAGTGCTATGCGTGATGAACAAAAATTTGCTGATTTATCTAATGAAGCTTTGCACGAACTCTTAGCATCACTTGATCAAAGCGCCGCTGATAAAATTCATCAAAATAATCGTAAACGCTTAATTAGAGCCATCGAACTTGCACAATCACCGAGCTTTAAAAATTCGACCGCTCCTAGCCCGTATTTTTATGATGTTTTATGCATTTTCTTATCTGATGATCGTGAGACTCTTTATGATAGAATAAATAAGCGAGTAGATCAAATGATTGAAAATGGCTTGGTCGAAGAAGTAAAAAAAATAGGTCTAAACAACTTCTCAACGACCTCAAAGGTAGCAATTGGGTATAAAGAGCTGATAGCTTATCTTAACCAAGAAATTTCTTTTACGGATGCTGTGGATTTGATTAAAAAAAATTCACGTCATTATGCTAAACGTCAATATACTTGGTTTAAAAATCAAACCGATTCGGTTATTGTAAAGATTAATCCTGATTACTTTAAGCAAACAATTAATGAAGTCATTAACTTAATAAATAACTTCTTAAAGCTAGAATAAAAGACTTCTAGCTTTTAATTTTTTTTATATAATGTATTGGTGATATTGTGAATAAAAAATTTTGGCTCTTAGTAGTTTTATTAAGTTTATGTAGTATCTTATTGATTTTCTTTTATAAAACAGATTTACTAGCAAAAGAAAGTAATGATGTATTTAGCAGTACGACTTATTATGATAATGCAAAAAGTTCGATTGTTATGGATCTTAATAGTCGAAGAGTTCTTTATGAAAACAATTCTCATGAACGAATGTTACCGGCCTCAACTACTAAAATATTAACTTGTATTACCGCCATTGAACATTATCAATTAGATGATTATGTTGTAATCGATAAAGAAGTATTAAAAACGGAAGGATCTTCAATCTATTTAGAGGTTGGTGATGTTATTAGCGTTAATGATTTATTATTTGGTTTAATGCTTTGTAGCGGTAATGATGCGGCTAATGCCCTTGCTTTACATTATAGTGGCAAGTTAAGTGATTTTGTTTTTTTAATGAATGAAACCGCGAAGAAGATTGGAATGACAAATTCTACTTTTGAAAATCCGCATGGCCTAGATGTAGATACTAAAAATTATACTACGACTTATGATATGGCGCTTTTAATGAGTTATGCGATGAAAAATCCAACCTTTCGACAAATAGTTGCTACTAAAAGTTATCATCCGACAATTATTAGTGGTAAAAAAATGTATTTTAATAATAAACATAAATTAATTCAACAATTAGATAATGTTACCGGTGGTAAAACAGGTTATACAAAAAAAGCCGAACGTACGCTTGTTACAACATTTAAAAATCAAAATTTTGAAATTGTCGTTGTTACTTTTAAGTGTTCTGATGATTGGCAAGTTCATCAAAGTCTTGCAAATTATTGCTTTACCAAATTTCAACCTCAAAAGATGCTTTCAAAATTTGAAATATTATTTTCCGTATCAAATAAAAAATATTACAACATTGAAGAAGCGGATTTAATCTTACCGGTTGCAACCTCAGAAAGTATAACTTATAAAATTATTGAAGCTAAAAGCAATCTTTGGATTGTTTATTATTCCGATCTTGATGTGATTGCAAAAATTGAAATTGAGGCCTTAAATGAATAAGATATGGAATGCGCTTTTAATAATCGGTATCTGCGTGAGTATTTTTACGGGTTCATTTAATAATCTAGGAACCGTTATTATTAATTCCGCCACAGATGCTTTTAGTATTTTTTTCAAAATGGCCCTTTTATTATGTTTCTGGAATGGCATTTTTAATGTTGCGATAAAATCTGGTTTAATTAAAAATGTGACAGCACTCCTTAAAAAACCACTTAAGTGGCTCTTTCCTGAAGTTGATGCTAATTCCTTATGTATGGAATATATTTGTTCTAATGTTGTAGCTAATATGTTAGGGCTTGGAGCCGCCGCCACCCCCCTTGGCTTAAAAGCTTTTGCTTTGTTACAAGAAGCAAATCCCCATCCAGAAAAGCCAACAAGATCAATGATAACCTTTGTGTTACTAAATATTAGCACTTTAACTTTTTTTCCTACGACTATTATTAGCCTGCGTGTTTTAGCAAAAGGAACGACCAATTTTAGTTTAATTTTAAGTATGATTCTTTTAACTTTTTTTGCGACGTGTTTTACGATTATACTTGATCGTCTTATTTACTTTTTCCAAAGGAAGAAGAAGTAAATGGGAATTGTTGTTTTATATGTTTTATTAATTATTAGTTTTGGGGTAATTAAAAAAGTTAATACGTATGATGCTTTTTTAGAAGGGGTTGAAAATAGTTTTACCACAATAAAAAATATCTTTCCTAATCTTTTAGCCATTATTTTTGCGATTAATGTTTTTATCAATAGTGGTATTTTTACTTTACTTCAAAATTTTTTAACATCAATTAGGATTGTTCCGGAAATTATAATTCAATGTTTTTTAAAACCTATTTCGTGGTCTAGTTCACTTGTTATGATGAACAAAATATTTGAAACATATGGGGTTGATTCAAAAACCGGAATGCTTTCAACCCTTATTCAAGGTGGGAGTGATACGACTATTTACATTATTGCTTTATACTTTTCCTCAATCAAAATGAAGAAAACTGGTCATAGTATTTTGGTGGGAATTTTGACGGATTTAGCGATGTTTTTGATGGCCTTTGTAATTATTGGAATTTTTTTCTAAAATGCCCTTTTGGGGCCTTTTTTAGTCTTAAAAAATAAATTATTTTATTGCTTGCATAAAATGACGAATTTTGGTATAATATACTTACATAAATTAATAATTTAAAGGAGGAAAAAATGGAAAGAATTCAAAAAAGAATTGCAGCCAGCGGTGTTGCATCTCGTCGTAAAGCAGAAGCCCTCATTTTAGAAGGCCGCGTTAAAGTTAATGGTCAAGTCGTTGATTCTTTAGGTGTTAAAGTAGGACCTAAAGATGAAGTAACAGTTGATGATATTGTTGTTTCAAAACTTTCCTCCCTTTATTTGGTGCTTAATAAACCACGGGGGTATCTTTGCACCGTTAGTGATGAATTTAATCGTAAAACAGTAATGGATTTAGTTCCCGAAGAATTTCGCGAGGCTAAAGTCTTTCCTGTTGGTCGTCTTGATTATGATACAAAAGGAATTATCCTCTTAACTAATGATGGCGACTTTATGAATAAAATGGTCGGACCTAAAAGTGGTATTCAAAAAGAATATTTAGTCCGCATTAATGGTATTATTACAAGTGATGCGCTTAATCGTTTGCAAAATGGTGTTATGATAAATGGTAAAATGACGCTTCCAGCAATCGTTTCTTTAGAATCAATCGATCGCAATAATTCCTCATCACTTGTCAAAATTGTCATTACCCAAGGGATGAATCATCAAATAAAGGAGATGTTTAAAGTTGTGGGCCATGAGGTTAAACGTTTAACTAGAATTAGATTTGGCAACATAAAAATCGACGATTTGTCCGAAGGTGAAATAAGAAGATTAACAATTCATGAAGTTAAAACGCTCTTAGAGCTATCTAAGCAATCAAAAATCCTTCCCATTAGCAAACGTCGCTAAAAATTTTATTTGAGGTATCTTTATTTATGACAACACTAAATTTCGAATGGCAAATTCTTGAATGGTTTGATAAATTTAAATCGACCTTTATGAATTTGTTTAATCAGTATATTTCTCTAATCTTTGGTAGTTTTGGTCTTATTTTAATTCTTTTTATTATATATTGGTGCCTTAATAAAGAAAAAGGTATTTTAATTGCTTTTAATTTCTTTTTAGCGATGATTGTTAATAACTTTATAAAAGGATTCGTTAAACGTAAGCGTCCTTTTAATGTTGAAGGACATGAAAATTTACGAAAATTTAAAAACGGTGAAGATGGTGCTACAGGTTCATCATTTCCAAGTGGTCATTCGATGAATAGTAGTGCTCTTTATGGTAGTATTATTGCAAATTATAACACGAAACGTCATCGCGTTTTACAAATCATTTGTGTGGTTGCAATTATAATAGTTGGCATATCGCGTATGTATTTAGGTGTTCATTTTCCAACTGATGTTTTTTTTGGGATTATCTTTGGAATTGTGATAATGCTAATTAGTAATACTATTCAATCATTATTAGGAAATAAGAAGATCATTTTTTATCTTGTAATAATTGCTATCTTTTTACCTTGTATCTTTTTTCCTAACCATTTCGAACGGGATTTCTATCGTAGCTATGGCCTTATTTTAGGTTTTACGCTTGGTTATTTTTTAGAAAATCGCTTTGTTAAATTTGAAACTAATGTTAGTTGGTTAAAAAGAACAATTCGGTTATTTATAGGGTTTATCGTTTTAGGTAGTGAATATTTAATTTACGTTTTAGTTCCTGATTTTATTCACAATAATTTATATTTTACATTATTTATGCATTTCTTAATTGTTTTTAGTGGCTTTTTTATTGTTCCTTTTATTTTCAAAAAGCTTGAAAAAAGCGACAAAAAGTCATTGTCAAGGTCTTAAACATTTAGGACCTTTTTATATTTTGTTTGCGCAAATTTACTTACGCAAATTACAAATTTTGATATAATTATGGGGAGGAAGTATTTTATGGATAATTTTGAAGTTTTAAATCACTACAGTATTCCATCTGATATTTTGATGGATATGTTAGAAACTTATCGTTTAATTGGTGAGACGACTAATTGTGAAGAAATTTTAGGTGATCGGGAACCTTTTATTAAAAAATCAGCCCTTACGAAAGATGTTTATTACTTAGCTAAATTTTTACCTGTTGCAAACATTTCCCAGTTTCGCATGCAACAACTAATTGAAAAAGATGCTACTCCAAAAAATAAAGAAGAGCAGATGGTTGCGCGTACTAAACAAATCTTATTGAGATTAGATCAAAATGCTGCCGCAAATTATCCTTTTAATGGTAGTGATATTTTAGATGCAATAAATACAATAGTGGGGAAAAGAGTTGTTACTTTTTCAAAAGAAGTCCTACCTAGTAAACGAAAGGTTGATCAAATTAGTATTAGACTCTTATATGAAAGAATGCTAGAAAAATATCATTTGTTTTTAACCCAAAAACGATTTGAGGCTATCTTTTTATCGGTTATCTGCTATATGGAAATTGTTA
Source organism: uncultured Bacilli bacterium (assembly GCA_947591495.1). Lineage (GTDB taxonomy): Bacteria > Bacillota_I > Bacilli_A > ML615J-28 > CAG-313 > CAG-313. The sequence continues at coordinate 6,973 of CANQDG010000022.1, read as the reverse complement.
ATTTAAAGCCATATACAGACTTTAATAATTTAGGGGCTATCCTTGCTTTATACTATATGTTACGACTTGTTAAACTTAATGTTTTTAAATATGTTAGTTTTATGGCACTATTTGATAAAGTTAAAGAAGAAGTAGAAGATACTGTTTTAAAGGGAAGTATTAATTTTGCGGACAACTATTTACAAGTTGCTGATACTGCTCGCTTAATTTTTAAATTAATTCATAACGCCTATCACGAATTAAATAGCATCATTAAAGACTGTTATTACAAAAGTCGGGCTTTTAAAAGTGATGTAATTGAAGAAACCATTAAAAATTTACCGATTTATTTTACTAAAGATGATATTAGAAGAGCTCATCCTGAAGCAAGTGACTCAACTATTAACCGCACGCTCTTTAAACTTCGTGATTTGAATCAAATTACCCCGCTTGGCAAAGGCCGTAATGCTATTTGGCATAAAAATCCTGAATATAGTGATAATCAATTTGTTGATAATGCTATAATCAGTGATCGTTTAAAAAAGGAAACTAATAATGATTAATCGTAATTACCATACTCATACATATTTATGTAAACATGCTTTAGGTGATGCAAGCGATTATTTAGAGCGCTGCCTTAAACTTAACTATTTAACCCTTGGCATAAGTGATCATGGACCTCTTCCTGAAGAAATCAGTCGTAAGATTACTTCAAGACGGATGAATTTTCAAGAATACGTTGAAATTTATCTGCCGATGTTAAAAGATGCTAAAAATAAATATGCTAATAAAATCGAAGTATTAGGGGGATTAGAAATAGAATATTTTGCCGGGTATGACGAATATTATCAAAAGTTCTTAAATGATCTTGATTATTTAATTTTAGGTCAACATTATTTGAAAAAAGAAGAAGAGCTTATTAATATTTATGGTCACTTAAGTAAAGATGATTTAGACCTGTATGCTAAAACAGTTAGTCTTGCCTTAGATACCAAATATTTTAAAATCTTAGCTCATCCTGATATTTTTACCTGGCGAATTGATAAATGGACTGATCAATGCGAAGAAGTTGCAAGTAATATAATCGATGCAGCCATCAGAAATAATGTCTTATTAGAAGTTAATGCTAATGGCATTCGAAATGCTATTCAACAAAAGCGACTTTTAAATTATCAAGGAAAAGTCAACTACCCATACCCTAGATATGAGTTTTTCATGTTAGCTAAGAAAAAGCATGCCTTAGTTATTATTAACGATGATGCCCATGCACCTAATCGTATTAGCGATCAATATACGAAGTTAGCTTATAACTTTGCTCGTGATTTAAATTTGAATATTGTAGATAAATTGGACTTAAAATAGTAGTTTTAAGTCTTTTTTTATGCTTTGAGATTAATAACTAATCATTTTAATATTTTCAAACGCTCTAAGAAGGGCTTTTATTTTAGCATTTGAAGCCTAAAAACCACTTGATTTTAAATTTTGAATGATTTTCTTAATAACTAATCATTTAAGCAGTCCTAATTGAAAAAAGGGCTTTTTTTGACTTTGACACTTTTTAAATATAGTCATTTAATAAAAAATGATATAGTTTATTTTAAAAATAATTAGATAATTAGTCACTTAAATACTTTATTCGTGAAAGTTGAAGTCATTTATTTCCTTCTTTAAACAGTTTTTGCTATCTATATTTAACTTCCTATAATATATATTATGTTAACTAGTAAAAAATGTAAGTAAAAAGCCAATAAATTTATATTTTGTTGATATGTTTATTTAATATAAATTAGCACTTTATTACTAATCTTTATTAACCTAGTTAGATTGTTATTAAGAACTTTATTAATTAAATTCTTAAAAGATTTGAATTAGTAATTATTCACCTAAAAATTTATCAAGTGCGCTAGGAAAGCAAATTTACTTTAATAATCAAATCAAAAAACAAAATGACTTAACATTAATTATTTTCTTTAGTCATCTTTTAAGATTTACTTTTCTTAAAAAATAAAAAAGACAAGCTTCTAAAAACTTGTCTCAAATCGTTTGAATTAGTAATTATTCGTCTAAAAATATTTCGAACGCTGTAGGAAGGCTTTTTTTAGCATTCATTTAGAAAATCAAGAATATCTTGATAAACTATTAAATGATTTTTTTCATTTAAGGTTTCATGTCGCATTTGTTCATATAATTTAGTTTGAACACTAGTTAAGTGTTTTTGGTACTTCTGTTGTAATTTTTTTACCGATTTACCCATAGCACTAACCGGATCCTCTTTACCAGAAATTAAGAAAACTTTTAAATTAGGATTAAGTTTTTTAATGTTTTTCTTTTTAAAACTTCTTCTTAATGATTTAGCAATAGAGTTATAAGTTAAATCAGAAACTGGCGCTCCACAAAGGGGGTCATTTTCATATTGTGTAACATTATCAAGATTATTGGAAAGCCAGTTAAATTTAGAAGCTTCAGGAAATTTTTTTTGAAAACTACCAAAAGTTAAATTATAAATTAGTTTACTAGCTTTTGATTTGTTATTTTTCTTAATTGTAAGGCTTGTTAAGGCCTTTAGGAGTAAATATTTAAAGTCACCTACATCAGTGCCTGATAAAATAGCAGCGGTAAAATCATTTGGATAGGTTTCAAGGTAGGCTTGTGATGCAATTGAGCCCATACTATGAGCGAATAAATAGTTTTTATTTAAATTGAAATCATCAGCGAAGGTATCACGAACTAATTTCATACTCTTTATAATTGCATCAATAAAATCATATTCTTCGATTTGACCAAGGGTTTTGCTATCGTTACATGATTCACCATGTTGATAATGATCATCACCTATTACAATAAAGCCTGCACCTGCTAAAAAGTTAGCAAAATCATCATATCTAGTAATATGTTCACTTAAACCATGTGAAATTTGAATAGTTCCCCGCTTTTCTACGTTAGGATTTGACCATTTATAGACCACCAAGCTAATTTTGGCGTCAAATTTGATTTCAAAGCGCTCTCTCATAATTTTATAAATCCTTTAAGATAGAATTGCCAATTGGGGGCATTTTGGCCTTGAAATTGTCACAAATCGTTGCGCCAACAGTTGCAAAAGTATCTAAATCAGCTAGCATTTTACCACCTTTTAGATGTGGATGGTAACAAATTAGAGGCACAAATTCTCTTGTATGATCGGTGCCATGATGAATTGGATCATTACCATGATCGGCAACAATCATCAACAAATCTTCTTCTTTCATTTTTGCAATGAACTGTGATAAGTCTTGATCAAACTCTTCAATTGCATCACGATAACCAAGGAGGTTACGCCTATGGCCATATAAAGCATCAAAATCGACTAAATTCGTAAAACAAAGTCCGGTAAAATCTTGATCGAGTAAAGCCATTGTTTTTAACATACCATCGTGATTGGAAGTCGTTCTTGTTGCTTTCGTAATACCATAGCCATCAAAAATATCGTTTATTTTACCAATAGCAATTACATCAAAGCCGGCCTCTGCTAAATTATTAAGTGCTGTTTTTGCAAATGGTTTAATGGCATAATCATGGCGATTAGTTGTTCGAACAAAATTACTAGCATTTGTTCCAACATATGGTCTTGCAATAATCCGTCCAACTTGCCATGCAGGATTTTCAATGGTGATTTTTCGTACGTAAGCACAAATTTGATAAAGTTCATCAAGTGGTATTACGGCTTCGTTGGCGGCAATTTGTAAAACCGAATCGGCGGAAGTGTAGACAATTAAAGCTCCGGTTTTTAATTGTTCTTCGCCTAATTCTTTAATAATTTCAGTGCCACTTGCGCTAATATTGCCAATAACTTTTCGTTTTGAAAAAGCCTCAATTTTTTCAATAAGTTCAGCCGGAAAGCCGGTATCAGTAAATGAGGGAAAAGGAACATCAACCTTTAAGCCCATTAATTCAAAGTGACCGGTTAAAGTATCTTTACCTTTACTAACTTCTTTCATTCGGGCAATTACACCTTCAAAATTAAAATTAAAAGGATATTTAGAATTAGGACATAGATTGTTAATTCCTAAACGGTTTAATGTTGGAACTACGAAGTGGTCAGCCAAATTTGCAATATGACCAAATGTATTAGCACCAAGGTCATTATAATTTTGGGCATCAAGTGCTTCGCCAATTCCCATTGAGTCAGCAACAATTACAAAAATTCGTTTAAATTTATTTTTGGTCATGAGGGTGTGCTCCTTTATAAATTTCTTTTAATTTTTGATTACTAATATGAGTATAAATCTGTGTAGTTGAAATGTCTTCATGTCCTAACATTTCTTGAATAATTCTTAAATCAACGCCAGCTTCTAAGAGGTGGGTAGCAAAGGAATGCCGTAAAGTGTGGGGTGAAACTTCTTTGGTAATGTCAGCTTTTTTGCACAAATCTTTTAGGATAAGAAAGAAACTTTGTCTTGACAAAGCGGTTCCATGATTATTTAAAAAAACATATCCTTGATCTTTCGATGGAACGGCTAGTTTTGGTCTTGCTTCAACTAAATAATTTCGTAAAATTTTTGCGGCATAATCATTGACAGGAACTAAGCGTTCTTTGTCACCTTTTCCTTTGGTGCTAATCATTTTATTAGTCAAATGTAGATCATTAATTTTTAAATTAACTAGTTCTGATACACGTAAGCCAGTAGCATAAACAAGTTCAATCATTGCTTGATTACGTTGGTTATAAGGCGTTGATGCATCAAGTGAATCTAATAAGCGCATAACTTCTTCGACCGATAAAACCGTTGGCAATTTTTTGTCAAGTTTAGGTGATTGTAAATTAGTCGTTGGATTAGTTTTCGTATATTTTTCTAGAAATAAAAATTTATGAAAACTTTTAATCGCACTAAGGGAACGACTAGCTGATGTTGAAGAATAGCCTAACTTTTTTAAATAAGCTAAATAGTTTTTAATATGATCGGTTGTAATTTCTTTTGCATCAGTTAGTTTTAGTTTGTTTTCTAAATAATATAAATAGTTAGCTAAATCACTGACATAGGATTTAACAGTATTTTCACTTTTCATCTTCTCTGAAATAAGATAATGTTGATATTCATTAATTAATTCTTCCATTATATTGCCTCCAATATAGTCATTCTTATCGCAACTAAAATAGCGTAGATAATAATAAAAATTGTTGTTTTAACAAGTACTTTAAAATATTTAGTGCCGTTTTCATTAAAACTATTTCGTCCCACAAGGGAATAGTGAATACTCTTTTTTGCAACATAAGTTAATAAAGGTATAATAATTAACAATTCAAATAGAGCATAACTAATAAAAATCTTGGTGCCAAATATGGCACTACTTTTAAGACAAATTCCGAGGGTAACACCAATCATAAAACTTTTGAAAAAAGTAATAAAATAACTAAGAAAAAAACCTAAAGGAATTAAGCCTAGAAACCATAAAATGAAAAAATACCAGTAGTTTAAGGAAAAAGCATTGAGAAAAAGTTGAAGATAATTTTTAGTTACTTCATGAACTTCATAAACTTTTTTATCAATGGTATTAGTGGAAAAAATTCCAATTAAAATACCTGTAATAATTGTAAAAATAATCGTAAAAGTTGTTCTTGAAAACTTCTTCCTAAAACTTTTTTTCATAGCAATTTCTCTTTATATTATTTTGTTGATAATATAGTTGCTAATATAAAAGTATTTATTAGGAATAAAAAGATAATCACCTTTAATTTTTAAAAGTTTTTCTTCTAACAATTGATTAATCGCAGGAAAAACTTCAAAAATACTAACATTAAAATCCTCAAAAAATTTGGTAAGGGAAAGGCCTTGACATTTTCGAAGTCCTAACATAATGGCTTCTTTTTGTTTTTCTTCATTGGTAATTTTTATTTTTTCTTCTAAAATAATCGTTTGATTTTTAAGACCTTCGAAATAGCTTTGAAGATTACTAATGGTTTTAAAGCGATAATTATCTAAATAACTACTAGCGCCCGGACCTAAAGCAACATATTCATCACAATTCCAATATATGAGATTATGAATTGATTCATAACCTTTTCGTGCAAAATTACTAGTTTCGTAATGAATAAATTTTTGTGTCTTTAAAAAGTTGCATAAGTGATGATACATTTTAGCTTCCATTTTTTCATCAATTAGGGTTAATTGTTTTTTTTGAAACTGATGATAAAAAATGGTATGTTCTTCTAAAATTAAAGAATAACATGAAAGATGTGGTACATCAAAGCTAGTTATTTTTTCTAAATCTTCACAAAATTCCTCCCACGTCTCACTTGGAATTGCATATAACAAATCAAGATTAATATTAGCAATTCCATATTTTTTAACGATTGCTATTTTGGTTTGCAGCAATTCGGTTGTAAGGGGACGATTAATAATTTTTTGAAGTCTAGGATTTAAAGTTTGAACACCAATACTTAACCGGCTAACATGATATTTTACAAATAATTTAATAAGTTCTTCGGTTATTTCAAGGGGATTTACTTCAATTGTAAATTCTTTTAAAAGGGCTAAATTAACAACTTCATCAAGTCTTATTAAGATTTTTTCTAGCATAGTTATTTCTAATGATGAAGGGCTACCACCGCCAATGTATAAGGTGTCGAATTGATAATTATGCAAGTTTTTTAATTTCATCTCCGCTAGCAAGGCATCAACAAACATTTTTTTACGTTCCTTGCTTGCGACCATTTTGAAAAAATCACAATATGGACAAACTTGATTACAAAAAGGAATATGAACATATAAGCCTAGCATTTTTTCACCATTAAAATTTTTACTTGTTAATTGTTTTTACAAAATTATTATACCATAATTTGAAATTTTTTTGTCAAAAAAAATAGCACTTAATAGTGCTATTTATCATCATCAAGTTGTAAAATGGCTAAAAATGCTTCTTGAGGAATTTCAACACTTCCAACCCGAGTTTGCCTGAATTATTCTCAATATTATGGAATAATAATGTAAGTACAATTTTATAGAAAAATCATCATCTT
>CANQDG010000021.1 GCA_947591495.1 uncultured Bacilli bacterium | reverse complement strand
AAATGGTAATTATAAGTATAACATAGCTTAATTCTTATTTTAATTTTTTGGTCTCACATCATTTACAAATTAACAAACTATTTTGATAACAAAAAATAGAAACTTAAAGTGATTATAAGTTTCTATTTTTATAAATTATTCTTCGTCTTCCTCGGCTGGTTCTAAGCCAATGATGTTATGATAAACATCTTGAACATCATCATCTTCTTCAAGAAGAGCTAGTAATCTTTCTAATTGTTCTTTTTCTTTATCAGTTGTAAGCTCTATTGGATTTAAAGGGATCCAAGCAATTGTATCTTCTAAGAAATCTTTTCCTTCTGGTAATAAGCCTTTTAAAACTTCCCGAATTTTACCATATTCTGTACTTGGAGCTGTAATGGTTACAACATCATCATTTGAACTAATATCTTCAACGTCACATTCAGCCATTAATAAAGCTTCTAATGCTTCTTCTTCACTCATAAAATCAATTGAAAAAATAGCTGTATTTTTAAACATATGTGTAACATTACCGCTTCCAGCAATTTTACCACCACATCTTTGAAGTGCTACTTTAACAGCTGTTTGTGTACGATTATGATTATCTGTTAAGCATTCAATAACAAACATTGAGTTACCAGGGCCAAATCCTTCAAGCGTCATTGGATCATAACTTTCTTGATTGGCACCTTTAGCTTTATCAATAGCTCTTTTAATAACATCAGCTGTAACTTGTTCTCTTTTAGCCTTTTCAATTTCTTTTTTTAAGTTTTGGTTTAGATCAGGATCAGGCACACCAGATTTAGCTGCCATATATATAATACGGCTCCATTTATTATTTAATTTTGATTTTGCAGCAGCGGTTTTTGCCATTGATGCAGCACGAACTTCATGTGCTCTACCCATAATATATATCTCCTTTATTTTTTAATATCATCTTATTATAACACTTTTTCTCAATAAATTAAAGTAATTTGAGAAAATTTATAAAAAAGTCTTAACGATATTTAATTATTAAACCATTATTTTCAATATATGCTTCAATATTTTTGATCCGTGAAATGTTTTCTTTAGAAACATTATTTATTTTTAAAATATTTTGTTTTTTACAAACAACTTCAATATTTTTACGATTTAAATTATTATCAACAATGGCTCGTAAACCTTTATACAAAGCTTTATACATCGCTGAAAGTAATTCTTCTTCTGTGTTTTGATATGAACCACCATTATTAGCTAATTCACTATTTTCAATTTTATAACTCCAACTAAATTCATTAGTATCTTTAATTGGCGTTGGATTAATATTTAAAACAACAACTGAGCTACTATTTAAAACATTTACTTTATTATCAATTAATTTAGCTAAAGCTTTTTTAAGTTTACGATATTCACCAATTGTTATTTCATTAACATTATCAGTTAAATTATTGCTTGGATCTGCAACATCTAATACTGTATAAGGTTTTTTAAGATTATTATTGACTGGTAGTACTTCTAATTTTTGATAAATATCTGGTGATACTTCGATTCTAGCACCTTTAATAAATTCATCTATAGTCTTAATAAAACCATTTAAATAATCTTCATAACGATTATCTTTAAAATATTCATTTAAAGAATAGTAAAGCATAATTTCTAATATATATCCTGAAATATTAATATTTTGCTCATCACGATAATATTTGATAATTTTCATTGTATTACGAAAATAAGTATAATCACGATTAGCAAGTTCAACAAACATAATTTGTTTTTCTCTTAAAGCATAAGGGAAATTATTATCTTGATAACATATTTGTAAATTGATTTTGAAATTATTTTCTTCAAAGGAAATAATATTACGTGATACATTTCTAGTAATGTTACTTAATTTATTAATGTTAGGATATGATTCAATAATATCATTTTCAATTGCATTTAAAATATAATAGTTTTTAATTGCAAATGGGATGCTATCAAGTGCTTCAACAACGACAATTACATCTATTTCATCAGTATCATTTAACATTGTTCCTTTAGCCCAAGAACCCCCTTTTACAACATCTAAAATTTGATAATGTTTATGAGGATTTTTAGTTAAATTTACTTTTAATTGTTCTAATCGATTTAGTAATTCTTGCTTTTCGGTATTTAAAATTTCTAAATCGGTAACTAATTTACGAAAATCCTTTTCGGTCATTGATAAATTCCTCCTATATAAAATATTGATATTCTTTTTGGCTTACATAATAGACTAAGTAATTAAAGCCACATTGTTTTATTATTTTTTTATAATGATCAAAACTTGATAAATAACGCGATAGGCTATGAGCATCACTTGATAAGGTTACTTTCCTTCCTCCTAATTTATAATATAAATTTAATAAATATTTAATATGGTTGTCATCTTTGATAGCTTCTTGAACTTTGGTATTTACTTCAAAAGCTTTTTGATTAGTTATTAAATTTTTAAATATTTGTTTAATCTTATCTTCGAAAAGGCTTATTTTAATGGTAGGATTAACAAGGTAAACCGTCTTAAAAGCATAATCAAGATGAGATAAAACATTATAATTATTAAAATTAGTGGTTGCTTCAATCATAATATCAAAATATTCATTAAGCAATTTAATTTCACCCTGTTGGGCAAAAAATTGGTAATAATAAAAATCAGCGGTTGGACAATCATGAATACTTAAATTAATTAAATCAAAATGCTCACTTTGAAGGATTTTTTCTAATTTATTTAATTGATCTTTCCGATAACCTAATTCAATCCCTAAAAGAATTTTAATTAAGGGATAGTTTTTTTGTAAACTAGTTAAAGTTAGCGCAACTTGTTTAAAGTCAGCCGTTAAATCTTGATTATAAGATATAACATTTAGATCGTAATGCTCGGTTGTAATAAAATACTTACAACCTAGTTTATAAGCATATTCGAGATAATTTTTGAGATCCTCTTGTGAATCGTGCGAAAAACTAGAATGTATATGTTGATCATGGAGAGTCATCTTTATCACTTCTTCTATTAAATATATGTAATTATTTTAACATAAAACGCTTCTTTTAACAAGTTATTAAAATATAAATTTAATTGATATAAAAAAGGAACCCTTCTTGTTAAACTTTTTTGTCTAACAATTGGGGTTCACTTTTTATTTTATCGTAAATTTACCGAATTAGTTAACATTATACCAAGTGCAAAGACCAGGGATTACGCTTGATAAAGTAATTGATTTACTAGTTTGACCAATTTTTACTGTAATCGTATAACTTACAGTAGTTGTCGTTGTAGGTATTTTAACTACTTGACCAGTATTATCAACAATTTCAGGATTATGAGATACCATTGTTATTTCAGCATCTTTATATTCTGATTTAATAGCCTTTTCAACTTCAATCATTTCAATAAATTTATCCCAGTAACCAACTTTTCTCATTGCGTGAGGGCAATCCTTACCTGAGAAAGTATTATGTTGTTGAACACGGCTAACATCAAGATTATATCTTACTAAAATATCAGCACAAAGTTTAGCTGTTCTTTGCCATGTATCAAATAAGTTAGCTGCTTTACCACTATTGTCTTTTAAGTTAACACATGTTTCAATACCAATTGAACGAGTATTTCCACCACGAGATGATACTGCACCTTCCCATACTTGAGTAAAGCATGCCCATGTATTACCCATATAAACTGTGCCATCATCTCCTACTTTCCATACAGGACCAAGTGAAGTAAAGTATTTTTCACTAACATTTTCGATTACAGCATCTGATCCATTACTTCTTTTACCTTTTGTAGGAACTATAATACTAGTCTTTGTACCATTAACAGAGAAATATCCATCAATTACACCAAATGTAGGTTTTGATTTATCGCTTTGTTTTACACCAGTATTAAGCCATTCAAATGCACCTGAACCATCACCAGCATGCCATGCCATATATTTTTCATCAACAACACTATTTACAGCATAGTCACCTACTACATAGTGAATAGATGATGCACCACCTGTTGCAAGGTAACTAGCATTATTATATCTACTAGCAGGAGAAGCTGTATCGTGAACAGTGATAAATTCAATTGATTCTCTTGTACCACCATAATAAGTAGGTGTTTTATCAATTTGTGTTGTATGTAATTCATCAAATAAGTATAAATTTACACCACTATAAACAATAGCAATATCGCCACCACTAATTAATTCAGCTGTAAAGGTATCTACTTTTGCTCTATTAGCTTCTGCAAGTAAAGCAAGTAATTTATCTACTCTTTCGCTAGATTCTGCGCCTTTAACATATACGCCAATCGTAACATTTTTACTTGAATCATCACTTAAAGCAACCGTTATAGTTCCATAGCCTTCTTTAAGAGCTGTAACTAAACCACTTTCGTTAACTTTTAATACACCAGAATCATCAGCTGTATATGTAACATTTTTACCGACAAATGTACCAGCAAGTTTTACTATTAATTGAACAGTTTCTTGAACTGAAAGTACACCATTATATTCATCAGTAAAGGTAACATCAATATTATCAGGTGAAACAACTTCGATTTCATAAGTTTTATTAAGTTCAGGATTTGCGATAACTTTTAAAGTTATTTTTGCTCTACCAAGTTTAATAGCAGTAAGTAATCCGTCTTTAGTTACACTTAAAACACCTGGAGTATCAGAAGAGAATTCAACATCTTTAATTGTTGCTCCATCTGGTGAAATTTTCCAAACAAATTGATGTGTTTTATATAATTCTATTTGAGTAATTTCATTTTCAACTGTAATGCTTTCAACTTTAGTTTCAGGTTCCCATTTTGCATATAAGTGTACTCTACCAGCTCTAAAGCTTTCGCTATTTTCAACTTTTGTTTCTTCTTCAAAATCAGGACTTGTATACCAACCCAAGAATTCTAGACCATAATTATTAACAGCATCAGGGAAGGTAATAACATTATCACTTGAATATTCAGTTGGAGGAACTATTTCAGCAAATACTAATAATCTTAATTCTTCGTATGCATCGATTGTATGTCCTGCATGTTTTGATAAAAGCGAACTATCACCATAGAAATTAGAATGTTTATTAAATAATTGATAGAAACGCATATCGGCAGCAAAAGCATCGCCATATAATGTTTGATCAGAATTAATAGTATGGACAAATTCATTAAGTTTATTAAAGAAATTAATCCATTTATCATAGTATTTTTCGCTATTTAAGAAATGCTCATCGTTATCTTTTTTATTAACAACACCATCTTCAGCCAAGAATAATTTTTTACCCTTACTGATACCATAGTTATACCAACCGCCTTGTTCATAAGCGCCAGGTTTTCCTTTAAAGGCTTCATAGTCCATATCTAGTCCAATAGTAGCTTGAAGATATTCATAGAAGTCAGTGAAGAATTCATCAACAACAAGATCCCAAGTTGCAAGATTTTCTTCCGCAAAATGACCATTTTCAATATGATATACTACTTCGTTTGGTTCATTTACAAATACAGCAGTTAAATTATAATTTTCACATTTAGTAATAATTGTTATAGTTTGGCTACCTGTATTCCATCCAGCAAAATCAAAACCTTCACGACTTAAAATTGGTAAATTAAGAGGTAAATCATCTATACTATAAGTTTTTGGTGCATCAACTGGTAATTCACCTTCATTATAGCCAGTATAAGTAATTGTGTAAGTTTGCTTATTCCAATGAGCTACAAGATCATAATTTTTATTTTCAACTTCAGTTACTTGCTCATCATTTTCAAACCATCCCGCAAATTCATAACCATTTCTTGTAGGAACAGGAAGGGTTACATTATCACCATATTCAAATTCTCTAACTGCATCTGCTGGTAATTCACCTTCAGCAGGATCATATGTAATAGTAAATGTTTGTTTTTTCCAATGAGCAACTAGATTATAACTACGATTAGCAATAACTGTTACTTTAGCCCCGTTTTCAAACCAACCATCAAAGATATAACCATCTTTAGTAGGAGTTGGAAGCGTAACTTTTTGACCATATTCAAATTCTCTAACTGCATCTGTTGGTAATACGCCATCAGCAGGATCATATGTAATAGTAAACTTTAAAATTTGCCAATGAGCAACTAGATTATAATCTTTAGCAGTTAATGCATCAACTTTTACATCATTTTCAAACCAACCTAAGAATTCATAACCTGTTTTAGTTAAAACAGGAAGGGTAACACCTGTTGGATCTTCAAAAGTTCTTGGTGCATCTTCTGGAAGTGTTGCGCCATCTGGATCATATGTGATATTATAAACTCTTGCCCAATGTGCTACTAGGTCATAATCACGATTTTCAACAAGTTCAGTTACTTGAGCATTACCTTCAAACCAACCTAGGAAACGATGATTATCTTTGGTAGGAGTTGGTAAAGTAACACTTTCAGCTTGTCCATGCGCAAAGCCTTTTGGAGCATTTTCAGGAAGATCACCACCATCAGTATTATAATTAATCTTGTAATCATGTAATTGCCAATGAGCAACAAGACTATAATGTTTATTTTCAACTTTAGTTACTTGAACACCATCTTCAAACCAACCTACGAAATCATAACCATCTTTAGTAGGAGTTGGAAGAGTAACTACATCATCTTCAAGGAATTCTTTTGGCGCATCATCTGGTAATTCGCCTCCAACAGGATCATATTTAATCCTATATTCTTTTCTTGCAACAACAGTAACTTGAAGATTAACACTAGTTTTATTCTTATCGTTTGCTGTAACAGTAATTCTTGTAGAACCTGGAGCAATCGCTACTAGATTACCTTCTTGATCCACTGTTGCAACATCTGTCTTAGACGATGTATATTCAAGAGTATATGGATCTTTAACATTTTTACCTAAAGTAATATTAGGTTTAACATTTACAGTTTCCCCTACTTTAACACTTATTTTAGTGTTATCGTATGACATAGTAATTGATAAGTCTTTTTTACATGCCGTACAAATGAATGCTAAAATTGTTAATAGTGAAACTGAGAAAATTAATTTAATCTTTTTCATACTTTTCTCCCTTCTTTGTATGCGTTTTCATTATACTATATTTTATTAAATTTTTCAAATAAAGTGAATAAAATTAATATATTTATTTTACTTTTTGAAAAAAAGCTAATAAAAAACTTCCACTTTTAAGATAGTATCCTAAAAAGTGAAAGCTTTTTTAGTTATTTTTTATCGATTAATGTTTTTTTAATTTAGTGCTGTCGAATTTTTTACGTTCAACGGTGTCTAAAATCATTTTACGAAGTCTAATATTTTTAGGTGTAACTTCAACTAACTCATCATCATCAATAAATGATAGATAATTTTCTAAACTAAAAACTCGTGGTTTTTTTAAGACAACCGTTGTATCTTTGGTAGCACTTCTTTGATTGGTCATTTGTTTTTCTCTTGTTATGTTAACAGCTAAATCTTCTTCCCGATTACAAATACCAACAATCATTCCTTCATAAACTAAAGTTCCTGGTTCAATTAACAATTCACCACGATCTTCAACGCCACCACATGCATAAGCAGTTGCCATTCCTTGGTTAATTGAAACAAGCACACCGAGTTTTCTTCCTGTAAAAACATCACTCATAATGGGACGATATTCAAGAAAACTATGATTAATAATGCCATAGCCTCTTGTTGCCGTTAAAAATTCGGTCATAAAACCAATTAAACCTTTGGAAGGAATTGTATATATTAATCTTGTTTGACCATCTTTGCTACTCATATTTTCTAGATTGCCACGTCTATTTCCTAATAATTCAATTACTGCTCCAATATATTCATCGGGAAGATCAACTTGAACATATTCATATGGCTCACAAGTTTTACCATCTATTTGTTTTAAAATAACTCGAGGTTTTGATACTTGAAACTCAAAGCCTTCACGTCTTAAATTTTCAATTAGAATTGATAAATGTAATTCACCACGACCAGAAACAATCCATTCTTCTTTATTTTCTACGCGTTCAATTCTTAAACTAACATCTCTTTGAGTTTCTCTAAAAAGACGATCTTCTATTTTTCGGCCTGTTACAAATTGTCCTTCTTTTCCAGAAAATGGTGAGGTATTAGTACCAAAGTTCATTTGAACAGTTGGCTCTGATACTTTTATTAAAGGGAGCGCTTCTTCTTGATTTTCGGTACAAATGGTTTCACCTACATATATATCATCAAGCCCCGCAATCGCCACAATATCGCCTGCATCGGCTTCTTCAACTTCTATTTTTTTGAGGCCTAAAAAACTATATAATTTTTGAATACGAAATTTTTTAATACTTCCATCAACTCTAACGCATGATACCATTTCGTTTAGATGCATTCTACCTCTTTTAATGCGTCCTATTCCAATCCTGCCTACATAATCATTATAGTCAAGAAGAGCAGGTTGAAATTGTAATGGAGCATCATAATCATAAGTAGGATCAGGAATTTCTTTTAAAATCATATCTAAAAGTGGCGTCATTCCTTCTTCTTGTGTATCAACATCTTCCGATAAACTTGAGGTATTATTAACAGCTGATGTATAAACAACTGGGAAGTCTAATTGATCATCGTTTGCGCCAAGATCAATAAATAAATCTAATACTTGGTCAATAACAACCGCAGGACGAGCGGCTGGTTTATCAATTTTATTAATTACAACTATGGCTTTATGATTATATTCTAAAGCTTTTTGTAAAACAAAACGAGTTTGGGGCATTGTTCCTTCATAAGCATCTACTACTAATAATACGCCATCAACCATTCCCATAATTCGTTCAACTTCACCAGCGAAGTCAGCATGCCCAGGCGTATCTAAAATATTGATTTTATAATCTTTATAGTGAACAGCAGTTGTTTTAGCAAGAATCGTTATACCTCTTTCTCTTTCAATATCATTAGAATCCATCACACATGTATCAACTTGTTCATTATCTCTAAAAGTTTTAGTTGATTGTAATAGGCGATCAACAAGGGTTGTTTTACCATGATCAACATGAGCAATAATGGCAATATTTTTAATTTTCATATACACCTCGTATAATATAAATTATTTTTAATTGATAATTTGAAAAGCTAAGGCATGAAACTAAGCTCTTAGCTTTTTTATAGCAAAAGAAATTTTACTAAAATTAGTTTTATTTGTCAAAAAACAAACCTTTTAAAACGATTACACCTGTAAACTAAATAATGGTTTTTATGATAATTTATTATATTTTGTGCTTTTGCCATAGCATTTGTCAATCGGATATTTCCGCTCATTCTTATCAAGCTTATTATTGACAATTGTATCGGGGTCTAGTTTATACTTATCACATAAGTAGGTTAGATAGATCAAACAATCCCCTAGTTCATCTGCTAAATCATCAACACTAGTTGGTTCATCTTGCCATAAAAATAATTCTAAAACTTCTGATGCTTCAATCGCTAAACCTTTAGCTAAATTAGCACCTGTATGAAATTTATCCCAATCACGATTTTTACTAAAATTAATTATTCGTTCAATTGTTGTTTGTTTCATTTAATTGCTCCTTTAAAAAACCTTCTTGAATAGTTGCAAACCCATCACGAATCATTTGGTATTTAGCACCATTACAAAGGAAAAGGTAACCATACTGATCATCAAAGAGCATATAACTACGTAATCCATATGCACAACCTGTATGACCATATAAAGTAGGTCCATAATCATCTAAAATTAAAAGTTGTAAACCTTTTTGTTTATAGATACCATCAGGATATAAAGTTTTCCAATGAATTTTTTTCATATCTAAGACTGTTTTTTCTTGAAGAAATACTTGATTATTATAAGAACCATTATTCATCAGCATTTGCATGATTTTTGCAAGATCTAAGGCACTAATAAATAAACCACCTGCAGGTCCTCTAAAATTATTACCTAAAGGATATTTAGGAAAAGCAACTCTTTGAAAGATTTCAGGACTTCGTATAAGTTTTAAATCTTCTTCTTGATAAAGGCTTGCTACTAAATCAAGTCTTTTAAGATCGGCTATTCTAAAACTTGCATCAAGTCCAAGTGGTAAAAATAATCTTTCCCGAATAAAATCGGTAAAATATTGACCAGTTACTTTTTCCACAATGCAAGCTAAAATACCACAACCAAAATTAGAATAGCAAAATGTTGAACCAGGATGAACCGGAAGATAAGTCTTGGTCGTATAATACTCATAAGTTGGATCAGTCAATAATCTTTCTAAGTCAACAAAATTAGTTGGACCATTTACTCCATCATAACCAACCACTTCATCTTGGCCATCATTAATACTCGATGTTTGAGTCATTAACATTTCAATGGTAATAACTTCTTGAGGATAATGAGGATTACGAACCTTATATCCTAAATATTTACTAATATCTTCATATATATCTAATTTATGTTCATCATGTAACATTAAGATTGCAATAGCAACTATTACTTTTGAAATTGATGCTATCCGGTAAATCGTATCAGGGGTTGCTGGTAAATTATTTTCTCTTGATCTTTGACCATAACAATATGTATCAATAATCTTTTCTTTGCTTGCAATAACGCTTGTTATACCAACAGCCTTTTCATTTTTAGCCAAATTATCATATATATTCTTTTTCATTTTTTGTTGTTTTTCCTTTTCTTAAATTAATTAGTTTTACTAAAATAAAAGATATGAGCATTGCTAGTAAGCATCCTGACATATCAATTAAAACATCTTTCACGCTTCCATAACGGCCACTAATAAAACTTTGAATAACCTCAGTTATAATTGCAATTAAAAGGCCATTAACAAAAGTGAAGATGAGTCTTAAGTAATTATTTGTTGTAAATAATGCGACCATCCAAAAACAAAGAAATGCTATTATCATAAAGGCACCAAAATGGCCACATAATTTTCTAACTAACAAACCCAATTTTTGATATCCTATTTTTTGGGTAATGCTTTCTTGATTACTATTAGGATTGTCTACTTTATCAACAACCCCAACTACTAAATCAGTTACTTCCTCACTTTTTTTGGAAGATGCTTCGCCGTTTAAAGTTGCATGATATATTAAATATCCATCAAGAAGTAAAACAATTATTAGTAAAATATATTTTAAGTATTTCATAAAGACTCCTTATATCGTATGCTTTTAATATATTATATGCTTTTATTAATCAAAAATTTTGTGTTTCAACTAGTTTTAACAAATCCGAAAATTCATCAATTACAAATTGACTACCTAAATCTTCTAAAAACTTGCGTCCTCGAAACCCCCAAGCAGCTCCAATAAAATCAAGATGAGCATTTTGAGCAGTTAAAAAATCAATTTCACTATCACCAAGATAAGCGCATTGGTCTTGACTGCTATGTAATAATTTGATAGCATATAAGACCATATCACTATCAGGCTTTTTTTTAAGATTAGGTTGTTCACCAATCATTACTTTAATATATTTTCCTAAAAGCGGTTGACAAATATCTAAAACGGCTTGTTGATATTTATTAGATACGATGGCCATTTTAATTTTCATCTGTGAAAGTTTTTTAATCGTTGATAAAACACCATCATATAATCTTGTTTTGTTACAATTATTTTTACTATAGTGCGCTAAAAAGGTTTGATAAACTTCGGGAAATGCTTCTTGATTATTTTTCAAGGCTTTTTCAACCATTACTTTTACTCCACTACCAACAAAATGTTTAACTTCTTCTATTTGGTAAGAAGAAAAGCCTTTTTTATTTAAAGCATAATTTAGGCTATCAGTTAAATCTTCAATGGTATTTAATAATGTCCCATCTAAATCAAAAATTATTGTATTATATGCCATATTATTTTATTTAAAGCGCCCTTTTTCATAGTCATATTGAGAATCAATTTCCCCATAAACTCTTCGGCCTGTAAGCATTGCATTAAAAGATGCTTCTAAGAAAACATCTTCATATTTTGATGATGACAAATTAGAACGGCTATATGCTTGTTCAACAATTTCTAAATTAAGTAAAACACCATCAACCCAAACAAAACCTAAATAACGATCATATGTTTCTTTGCGAGCACCCTCTGCCTCAAGCACAATTTGTTTAGCATTTTTTAAGCGTTCTTCGGTATAGGCGGCTGCGGCAAGTCCCCAAGGATCTTCTCCCGCATGAGTTTCAGGCGTATTAATACCTAAGAAACGTAATTTAAATCTTTCACCTGTTACTTTATCTATAAACCATGCGGTATCACCATCAACTGGATAAGAAAACGTAACCTCACCATATCCATCATTAATAAAGCTTTTACCTTCCCAGTCAAAATCCATTTTAACCGTTTGATATAAACTAGGATTTAGTGGTAAAACGGTTGTGTATATATATAACATATTATCACTTGGAAAACTTGAACCTACTTTATAATTATTACCATAACGAACAAATTTATCTAATTGTGATTCATCATTGATAATGGTATTTTCAAATTTAAATTCATATTTGAGGTTATATTCTTCCATAATTTCGATGATTTCACTACGCGACTTACCTTCTAAATTAGGTAATGTTACACCATTAAGGGTGCAAGAACTAACAACTAAAACTAAAAGCAATAATAACGATAAATAAAGTTTTTTCATATGAATACCTTCCTTTAGATAATTATACCATATTTTGATTTTTTTTAATCTATTGATACTTTATATTTACTTTTTTTATTTTTTTTGTTATAATTATATTAAAGAAAATTTAGTGAGGGTATTTATGAAGAAAAATAAATTATGTTATTTTTTATTATTAATAGTTCTATTATTAATAACGAGTAGTTGTAAAAAACACACTCATAATTGGCTTGATGCAACTTGTACAACTCCTAAAACTTGTAGTATATGTAATATGACTGAAGGAAAAGCTTTAGGACATTTATATGATTTTGAATGTTCAGAAAATTGTAAGCGCTGTAATATGCCAAGAGAGGATGAGGCACCGCATGATTGGCTTGATGCAACTTGCACAACACCAATGATTTGTCAAAAGTGTCATAAAACAGAAGGTGAAGCGCTCGGTCACGAATGGCTTGATGCAACTTATGATGCACCTAGAACTTGTATATATTGTGGAACAACCGAAGGCGAACCTTTAGAAAAACCTACTATTACTTTAAGAAATTATCGTGAGTATATTAGCATTGGTTCACAAACCAAAATTTCGGTTGTTGATTATTCTATTGATGAATTTGATATTGTAATTGAAAACGAAGATATTTTAAGTATTGATGAATTTGGAAATGTCACAGGTTTAAATTATGGTAAAAGCCAAATTACTCTTACTTATAAATATGATAAAATATTAACCAAAACAATTGAAATTGAAGTTATCGGTGTTCAACCATCAGCTTATACAAATTATCAAAAAATGGAATTAAATAATGTTGCATATATATATCTTGAAAACTTAGAAGAATTAATTGAAACATCTTTAGATGATTTTAAGATTAGTTTTCAAATTGGTAACATCCTAGAATTACAAAATGATAAAACTTTAAAGGCCATTGGTTATGGAACCGAAACTGTAACTCTTACATCTATTCTAGATGAAAGGATTACTACATCTTTTGAAATAACTGTCGTTGATGCTTCATCAACAATTGTGATTCATTCAACTAATGATAATGGCTTTTATCAAATAGGTGATCAATTTAAAATGCAAATTGCTAATAATCTTTATCAAAATAATGAAGTCTTATGGTCATCATCAGCTCAAAGTGTTGCGACCGTTACTGATGAAGGTATTGTCAATATTGTAGGTGAAGGTAACGTTTTAATTAGTGCTTATCTTAAAGTAAAACCTAATGAGGATAACAAAATTGCTAGTTATTATCTTACTGTTAAAGGTGTAGCTAATATTGATTATATATCTCGTTTTATCCATATTGCTTTAGAACAAAATGGTATTAAAGAAGAAGGCGAAAACCTCCAAAAATTTGGTGAATGGTATGGCAATAATGGTCAACCTTGGTGTGCAATGTTTGTTTCTTGGTGTTGGCATATGGCTGGATTATCCGAAGATATTTTATTAAAATATCAAGGATGTAGTGCTGGTCTTGCTTGGTGCACAGAAAAAGGTATTATGCATTATGTTCAAGATTATCGCATTGATGGAACGTTATATCAAGCCACTTCTTATAAACCTGTAACTGGTGATATTGTTTTCTTCTTAAGTAGTGGTATGAGCCATACCGGAATTGTTATTTATTCTGATGATACATATTTATATACGATTGAAGGAAATACCTCTGATCAAGTAGCTATTAAACGTTGGTCTTTAAATGATGCAAGAATAACGGGCTATGCTCATCCTGAATATCCATCATATGAAGGAACCCCCGAAGATTTTAGTTGGATTGCAAAAGAAAAAGACGATGGTAGCGTTTGGTGGACGAACGTTTCAGAAAAACAAAAAGTTGATTAATTATATCCTTAACAAATAAAAATGCGTCTAAATAAATAGGCGCATTTTAAATTGCTTTTTTGATTCTTTGCCAAATTTTATGATATATCGTAAGCATCTTTTTTTCACTGACATATTCTTCTAATTTATCAATATCTAGCCAATTAATTTTGGAATTTTCATCAGGCTTAATTTGAATATCTAAGTTTTCATCAGCTAAAAAGGCATAAGTAAAATTTAGATGAAGATGAGCGGGAACCATTTGATTATTTTTCAAATGTGGCATAACATCTAAAACCTCTAATGAAATAAAGGTATCACCAATCATTTGAAAATTTTTAAGACATGATTCTTCTTGTAATTCTTTTTTGGCAACATAGGCTAAATCATATATTCCATCGGCATGACCACCTAACCAACCATATGACTTATATATATTATGACAAGCAAAAAGGACTTTATTATATTGATAATTTAAAACAAAGCATGATACACTTATATGACATGGAAGGTTTGTTCTTTGAAAGGTTCTTTTTTTAAAACTTTGTAATGCTTGTAATATTAATAATTTTTCTTGCTTTTCAAGATCATTTTGAGGTGCGTATTGTTTTATTTCTAAAAGTGTTTGACGATATGTTTTCATTTTTTAATTCCTTTAACTAGTTAATATTATATCTTAAATGACATCTTTTTTAAAACTTTAAGCAACATTCTTTCTAATTAAGCATTTTTATAGTATAATATAAAGGCTTAAAGTTTATTACTTTAGCAAACATCCTAATGGGGAGCATTTGCTGAGAGGTTATTTAGTTAACGACCCACAACCTGATCTAGGTAATGCTAGCGTAGGTAAAATAGCGTGTTTGTCACGCTTTCTTAGCAATGTTCTTTGGATTAAAACCAAAGAATTTTTTGTTATAGGAGGTAATTTATGAATAAAAAAAATAAAGCAATTTTTGGTTTTAGTGTTAAAGATATCGCAGAAATAGCAATTTTCTGTGCTCTTGCCATTTTACTTGATCAATTTATTAAAATTGACATTGGTATAACTGGAGGTTCCCTTAACATTTCAATGGTGCCTTTATATATTATTGCGTTAAGACATGGACCATTTAAAGGATTTGTTGCAGGCGGATTAGTTTATGGTATAATTAGTTGTTTATGGGATGGTTATGGTATAAGCACTTTCCCACTTGAATATTTTGTATCATTTGGTGCTGTAGCTATACTTGGCGCATTTGCTGGAATGATTAATGACAACCTTAAACAAAAGAAAGCAGTAAATATTGTTATTGCTTATGCCATTTTAATTGGTAGTGTAGCCTTAGCTGCTGGCATTCGTTTAGTTTGTGCTTCAATCGATTCAGTTTGGCTTTGGGAATATAGTTGGGGCGAGGCTTTTGTTTACAATGTTACATATGTTTTGCCTTCTGCGCTTGCCGTATGTATTATTTTATGTCTTCTTTTACCATTTATAAAACTTACAAATCGTGAGTTTCCAACAAGCTATCTTGAAAATTATTGTGATTAATAAGAAAAAAGCAAAGGTAAGAACTTTTATTAGTTCTTACCTTTTTGTTATATATATTATTTATTCATTTAATAATTTTTCTAGTTCATCAACAAGAGTATTCATTCTTTCTACTACAGCCATATATGCATCTTTTTTAGTAAAATCAACTCCTGCTTCTTTTGCCTGTTCAACTGGATATTTAGATCCACCTGATTTAAGTAAATTAATATATCGATCAAAGGCACCAGGCACATTTTCTTTTACATCTTTATATAGTTTAAAACTTGCTGCAAAAGATGTTGCATATTGATAAACATAAAAAGGTGTATAGAATAAATGCGGAATATATGCCCATACATATTGTTTAACTTTTTCTTTCGTGATATCAAGACCATAATATTTTTTATATAAATCAATCATAATCTTAGATAAAACTTGATGATTAATTGGGGTGCCTTTAGCTACTTCATTATTAGCTAAATATTCGTATTCAGCAAACAATGTTTGACGATAAAACGTACTCATAATCTCATCAATGGCCTTTTGAATAACCATAATTTTTTCTTCTTTTGTTGCATCAGGTAAGTCAAGAAAATAATCAAGTAACGTATGTTCATTGAAAGTTGAAGCTATTTCAGCAACAAAAATTGTATAATCTTGTAACATTACAGGTTGAGTTTCAGCCGCATACATTGAATGAATAGAATGACCGGCCTCATGTGCTACAGTAAAGACGCTATCTAAAGTTTTATCAAAATTTAATAAGATAAAAGGATGAAGATTAACTACACTAGAAGAGTATGCGCCTGTTCTTTTACCATCACGTTCTTCCACATCAACAAAGCCATCTTTTAAAACTTCATGAGCTTTATTTTGAAAATCTTTTGGAAATTTAGCAATTGAACGGAAGAATAAATCTTTTGCTTCTTCATATGTATATTCTTTATTTGAATGAGCAAGTTCTAAGAAACGATCATATGTATGATATTGCTTGAGACCCAAAGCGTTTTTGCGAAGTTTAATATACTTTTTAACCGCTTTATTGTATTTACCAGCTACTTCAATTAGATTCATAAATACTTTCGTTGGAATATTATCGTTATATAAATAACTTTCTAAAACTGAATCATAATTACGAGCTTTGGCGGTTGCTTTATTTGTTTGTAAAACATTATTATAAATTGTTGCATAAGTTGTTTTATGTATATCATAAGTTTTAAAAACTGCTTCAAAAATCTTTTGACGATCAGCAGGGTTAGTGCTATTAACAATTAAAGAACGCCAATTACCTTGTGTTACAGTTACTACTTCTTTATTTTTTAATTTTACTTGTTGGTTGATGCCATCTCCTACCGCAAGCGCACTATAAAGTTCAGCTGCACTTGATGTTACAGGGGCATATAAAGATAGTAATCTTTCACTATTAACATCTAAAATATGCTTAGCTCCATGAAATAATTTTTCTAAATAGAAATGAAATTCTTGTATTTCTGGATGCTTATCTAAAATGGCAAAAGTATCTTTTTCACCAAGTTTTAAAATCTCTGGTTCAACAAATGATGTTACCTCAGATAACGTATATAAAATGTTTCTACAACGATTTAAGTTCGCTGCGTTTTCAACATCTTTTTTATTTAGATCACTTTTCAATGATGCATATTGATAAACACGTGATGCCTTAATTTCAAATTCTCTTAATAATACAAAATATTTAACTAGATCATCTTCATTAGCAAGTTTGCCTTCTAATTGAGCGAATTCATTAATCATTTGACTAACTTCTTCTAAGGCCTTTTCAAATTCTTCTGATGTTTTAAAATGATATGTTAAATCCCAATTCATAACTAGTCACCTCCATATATATTTATTTTACCACATTTTGTTAAAGTTTAAAAATAATTAGTATTAAAAAATGTAGAAGATGTTTTCTCCTACATTATGATGCCAATTCTTTTGGCCTTCTATTCTTATTATTTAATAAAATTATTAATAAAACCGTTATGGCTAAATCTTGTAAAAAGACGATTGCTTGTAAAGCTCCTCCTAAAAATTCTTTTTGTTTAAGTGTTATAAAAGAGCCTACTAAGAAAATTATACTAAAGATAATCTCAAATACTAATAAACATATAACTGAACCTTGAGGAAAAACGGTACTACGAAGAATTTTTCGTGAATTTAATAAATAAATTATCGTAACAATACCAAGTATAACTCCAACAAAAATTCCTATAATACCGAAAAAGGTTGTAAATAATTTCGTAAAGCCTTCTTGGCAAGATACATTTATATTATTTCCATCAGGATTTGGAGCTTTATAGTTTTGGCCATAAACGAAAAGAGCAATACCGCCAAAGAATAGAATAATCGTTGCGCCAAGCATAATAAAACTTTTAATTAATAAAATCCATCCACAAGTTTTTTGCATTTTATCTGTTCTCAAAATATCACCTACCTAAATTAAAATACCCAGATGAGCCGTTATCACAAAGATGCACAACCGCATCTAGAATAAGGTGGTAAACATCCACATTTACTTCGGGATTCCTACTACTTAATTGGTAGGCTTTCGACGCCCGTAAAGTGTTGTTCCCTAAGTGTTTGGTGTTCGGGTTGCTAAATAAAAAGTGAAAATGCGAACTCTCCAGGTACTTAAATTATATCACAACTATTATTATTTTTCAATATTTATTAATAAATTATACATAGAAATTTTTAAAATTTTTATACTAAAAATCATTTACTTGAAAAATGAGCAGAATTTTTATATAATAGCAATATATCATAATTATTAAAAAATCTTCGAGGTAATATATGGAAAAATATCAAATTGTTGAACAAAGTATTATCAAAAAATTTCGTCCCCAAATTTGGCGAATGTTTGTTAGGGCAATTGATGAATATAAATTAATTGAAGAAAATGATAAAATTGCTGTATGTATATCAGGTGGCAAAGATTCAATGCTTTTAGCAAAATGTATGCAAGAATTAAAACGCCATAGTAAAATATCATTTGATGTTATATATCTATGTATGGATCCAGGTTATACTAAAGAAAATCTTGAACAAATTATTTCTAATGCTTCAACCCTAAATATTCCTTTAGAAATTTTTTCATCAAACATTTTTTCTTATGTTAATACTGTGACAGAATCTCCTTGTTATTTATGTGCAAGAATGCGTCGTGGTTATTTATATAATGAAGCCAAAATACGTGGTTGTAATAAAATTGCTTTAGGCCATCATTTCGATGATGTTATTGAAACAGTTTTAATGAGTATGTTCTATGGTGCTGAATATAAAACAATGATGCCAAAATTAATTAGTAAGAATTTTGATGGTATGGAACTTATTAGACCACTATATTTAGTGAAAGAACAAGCTATTATTGATTGGGCTAAATATAATGAATTAACGTTTTTACAATGTGCTTGTGACTTTACCGCTAAATATGGTAATTGCACTAATAATTCTAAAAGGCAAGAAATAAAAGCTTTAATTAAAAATTTACGTCATACTTATAGTGATATTGATATTAATATTTTTCGCAGTTTTCATAATGTTAATTTAAATACTATTATTGGATACTATGATGATGAAAAAAAGTATAATTTTTTAGATGATTACGATCAGAAAAAAAAGCATTGATTATAGCTAAAATGTATACGTTTTCATTTTGTTTATTCTTTTATTTGAAATAAGTTTTATTTTTGAGTATAATATAAAGAGATATATAAGAGGTGTCAAATGGAAATAAAAAAGAAAAGTACAATATTATTCCTTGGTGATTGTATCACGGGTGCTGATCGTAACCTTAATGATCCAGAGGATTTAGGCCATGGTTATGTGGCACGTATTAATGATGCAATTAAAAGTTATCGTATTAAAGTAGTTAATCGGGGCGTCGATGGCAATCGTACAATTCACCTTTTAGAACAATATGATGATACCATTTTAAAAGTTAAACCAGATGTCGTATCTATCTATATTGGGATGAATGATGTTTGGCATCATTATTCTAAAAATATTGAAACAACTAATGAGGAATTTGAACATAATCTTTCAACTTTACTCGAAAAAATTAAAAATGATTTGGATGTTCCTATTATTATTATTGAACCATTTATTATTGATATTACACCTGAGTTAACTAAAATGCGGGGTGAATTATGGCAAAAAATTGATATTATTAGACGCCTAGCTCGCAAATATGCCTCTGAATATATTACACTTGATGGTTCATTTGCAAGTGCATGTATTAAGCATGAGCCAACCTTTTATTCAACTGATGGTGTACATCCAACCGATGAAGGACATAAATTTATTGCTAGACGATGGTTAAGAAATATCATAATTGAGGATTAAAGAACAAATTAAAAGGCTGTTAAACCTTGTTGATAAGGTATATAACAGCCTTTTTTATTATTTATCGCCTTTAGGTTTAATGCCTAATATTTTACAACGCTTTTCCTCGTATTCTTCTTCTGAAATAATGCCTTCTTCCATTACTTTCTTCCATGCTCTAATATTAGCAATTCTTACATCATCACTAGGATTTTCAGCATCTGGTATATTCTTATTAACAATAACAATTACTAAATTGCAAATATAATAAAGAACTAACATAATTATGGCAATAAGCATTATTATAAGAGCAAGAGGCATATTATCTGAACCAAGTGCCGATACAAATAGCGTTAAACCAAACAAAAATGAAAAGATAAGAAAGCTATGGCCTATTTTATGAGCTATATCGCTTTTAGCTGTTAATAAAAAAGCACCTAGGATAGCAAAAAGATAAATTCCAAATGCAGTTATTAAAGCTGTGAATAATAAATCATTAACGTGTGCTACACTGTCAATTAAATCTTTACTTTGAATAGCACATATAATAATAGTTGATAAAAATAATACAATGGCTAATGATAAAAAAATGGTTTTTAAAATTTTAAAAATTTTCATTAATATAATTCCTCCTTAATTTTTATAAAAATTATAACTAATAGCCAATTAATATTTTACTATAAAAATTAATCATAGTCAATTTTTTAATCTTTATAACTTGAGCGTTTGACAGATAAGACTTATTTGTAAAATTGTCTTTTTTACTTACTTTTATAATAAAAAAAAGAAAAAGGTCTTAAAATAAGTCCTTTTTCTTTTAATAAACTCATCAAATAAAATTATTTATTATTTCTTCTTTTACTAAATTGATTAATATAATTAATATAACTCCATGCACATAAAATTCCAATAGCATTAAATAACTCTACTTGTAAAATGGTTGCAACAAAACCACTTTCTGGATCTTTTATTAAATCCATAAAACTAATGTTAGCCATCGAAGCTAAAAGTGCATAAATAATCACAACACCGATAAACGTCGCAAAAATAGAAGCAATAATAGCCGTAAGAGTTGCATACCAACGAAGAGGTGCTTTTCCTAGTTTATATCCTAAGAAGGCACAAACCGGTGATATTGCAAACAAAATAGCAAATAAATAGTCCGCAAATACTAGAACAAGCATTGCGGGGATAACTCCCACAAAAGCGCCAAGAATAGAAAAGATAATACTTAATGGTAACTTATTAATGTTGGCATCTTCTAACTTTAATAATTCTTCTTCTTGAGTAGCCTCTTTTTCTACACAAGATGGATGAGCATATATATATAAACCATTATAAATTACCCACTCACCCTCTTCATCTTCTTTGGTTAAATGACAAAAGGCACAATAAGTATATTCATTAATTGCTTCTTCTTTTAAAGCTTGGATTACTTGATTAATAATATTGCTCATTTGGTTAGCTTGTTTATTTTGATTAAAATAATTTGAACAAAATTTGGCATTCATAATATGGTCACCATTTACTTTATTATATTCAATCTTAACTTTTAAACTTTTTTCCAGAGCTACCTTTTTTTCATTACTAAGCATTTTATCACAAGCAATTGATAGTTGATAAAAAGTCGAATAATTATAAATAAATTTATTTAAAGAAAAATGATAATCATCTTTTATACCATAAATTGTTTGACCACTAACATTACAGCCTAATAAATTAGCTAATGTTGTAGCTTTTTTGTTTCGTAGCTTTTTTGTTTCTTTGGCGTTAAATCCCATTCTTATTGAACTCCTTTTTTTTATTATTTTTTCTTAATTATATTAAATTATGAAAAAAATTGCAATATTTATTATATTTTAATTATAAAAAAAGACCATTAGTCTATTTAGATAGTTTACTAACAGTCTCCTTTTTAAAAAATAATAAAATTAATTAGTGATTGCAGATTGCTTGTTTTTCATTTTTTTTACTACTTCAATTTCACCTGCTTTAGTAAGAGCTATCTTCGTTAAGACAGGACCAAATAATTCATATATTAAAGTAGCACAAAGCACAATAGTTACCACACTTTTTGCAAGATCAGGGTTAATCGTTGCAAATTTAGTTGAAACCATTTGAGCCATACCTATAGCAACACCTGCTTGAGGTAATAAGGCAAAACCTAAATACTTGGTAACATTGTGATCGGCTTTAACCATTTTGGCTCCCGCAAAAGCACCAAAATATTTACCGACACTTCTTGCGATTAAATAAACAATTCCAACAATACCAATTTTACCAAGAAGAGATATATCTAATTCTGCACTTGATAAAATGAAAAATAACATAAATAGTGGTGGTGTCCATCTTTCGCAACCATCCATAATTTCTAAAGCATTATTAGTTAAATTACAGAAAGTAGCACCTATCATCATACATACTAAAAGTGATGATAAATTAAAGGGCATTGTTTCAAATAATTCACAAATTCCTACACCTAAGAAAACAGCTGTTATCATTAGGATAAGCCGATTAGCTCGTGATTTAAACCATTTTGTGCAAAGTGCAAGAATAGCTCCTATTGCACCACCGATTAATAATGAACAAACTATTTCTAAAACGGGATATACTAAAATGTTTAAAATAGTAATTTGCTCACCTGTTGCAAAAATTTTCGCTATCGCAAAAGAGATGGAGAAAAACATTAATCCAAACGCATCATCTAAAGCAACAACTGGAAGTAAGGTATCAGTTACTGGCCCTTTAGCTTTATATTGCCTAATAACCATTAATGTGGCCGCAGGGGCTGTTGCTGTAGCAATGGCACCTAAAACTAAAGCCATCGAAATATTAGCATTTGTAAATTGCTTCATAATTAAAAAGGTTAAAAGGACAAAAACATCAACTAGGATTAGGGCCGCAAAACTTTGAGCAAGCGTGATAACAAAGACGCTTTTACCTAATTTTTTTAAATTTGATATTTTAAATTCGCCACCAATTGAAAAGGCTATAAAACCTAAAGCAATAGTAACAATAATGGAAAATGACTCTAAAATGTTGCTATCTAATAATTTAAAACATGATTGACCTAATATTAAACCAACTATTAAATATCCCGTTACATTTGGCAAATGTAATAGTTTAACAACACGCGTTGAAAGTAATCCTAATGCTAGGGTTGCAACAATTATTAAAATAGTCATATTATTCTATTCCTTCTAGATATTCTATTGGTAAACTATACATAAAGCCTTTGCCCTTGATGCCGCCAATCGCACCATTAACTAATGCTGATAATTCACTAATTTGTTCATCATGTCTAACTACAACAAAAATCATTGGTCGTGGTGAATGATCATATTCGACCACTTTGCTAATTCCTCCAAACATTGGAACTGGTTCAACATTATTACTTAGTAATGCTTTTCTAATACTTAAGGTAGGCATTACGGTTCCATGATAATTGTGTTCTGATAATTTTTTTAAAATTTTAGGCATATATTCGCCTTCTACTAATACTATAATAAATAGTTTCATTTTTTCTGCCTTCTTTCTAAAATATTATAGCACTTTTTGCAATTAATGCAAAAGAAAAGTTAAAAAATCTTTTCTGGCTAAAAAATAAAAAGGTGCTTCAAATATTTAGCCCCCCCTGTAAATATTGAAGCATTATTATTATATAAAATCCCTATGTCGAAATTTGTCAATTCTTGTATGACTAATATGTGCTTATTAGCTATACTATTAATTAATAAAACCAACCCTTAAAGAGTTGGCTTTATCGTTATTTATTTAAAGCGTTATTATATGCTCTTTTGGCAACAGCATAGTAATCTTTAGCATCTACTAAGGTTGCAGCCGATTGAATTTGATCAAATTTCCAAGTTGAACCTTCTAAAACAATTTTGCTTTCATCGAAGTTCATTTTACTACCTACTAATGTTTTAGCAAGCTCTTCCATATTCTTTTTCCAACCAAGACCAACTCCACCTTCTGGCCAATAGCCGCTTGTAGATTTTTTTAATTTGTCTTTTGTATTACCACTAAAAGCAATATCTTGTACTTCAAATTCCGCATTAGCGACTTTAACATTACCTTCTAATAACGTATCAGCATACCATTTAGCATTTTCTTCACTTGCTTTAATCCATGCTTTAAGATCGGTAATATCATTTGTAGTAGAATGATATACAACATTACCATTACTATCTTGTTCTCCAACAAATCGTTTATCGCCAATTATGATATATTTAGCAACTGTAGCATTACCATTTTTAACGATTAAACTTTCATCAACTGATACATCATCAGTATTTATTTGAGCCCACATTGTTGGTAAAAAGACTTCTTCAAAAGAAAGTTCAGTTACAGTATCACCTTTAACTTTCATCGTTGCAATTCCTACATAATTTTCACCATGAACAAGGCCATAGCCTGTTCCACTTTTTTCTTTTTTGCTTGTACAGCTTGCTACCATAGCTAAACATACAACAAGCACACTCATAAATAAGAAACGACTAATTTTTTTCATTTTTTATACCTCCTTATTTTTATATTATTTGTTTCTTTTTACTTTTAATACTAATTTTTTATGAATCTTTAATTATTTAAAGATAATATCCGTAAAGCCTTCTTCGGCTAATTTATCTTTTTGAAATTTAAAATTCTTAACTTTATAAACAACTAAGACAATTTTATTTTCTTTTTCTCTTAAAATTGCCGCTTCTTGTAAAACTTTCGTTAATTCATCGGCACTGATATTTTTATCGACAACATAGGCAACTTTGGCTTTTTTATCAATTTCAAGGTTATGACCTTGTTCTTTAAGAATTGTAATAATTCTTTCAAAACCAATTGAAAAGCCACAAGCAGGCACACTCATTCCCGCAAATTTTTCAATCATTTGGTCATATCTACCGCCACCTGCAACACTACTTGCAAGGCCTGTCATTTCAATTTCAAAAATTGGACCAGTATAATAAGACATACCTCTAACAAGTGTTGGATCAAAAGTTACTTTAAATTGATGATTAGCAATACTTTGCGCGGTATTAATAATTTGATCTAAGTTTTGAAATATTTCATCATCGGTAAAATCTAATCCTTTAGTTTGATAATAATTAGAAGCATTACCAATATATTTATTTTCATCAAAAAGGTTTAAATATTTATCAATGGCATTACTATCATAGCCCGCATTCAATAATTCAGTTTTAACGCCCATTTTGCCGATTTTATCCATTTTATCAAGAATGATGAATATTTTATCACTATCATCACTTGGAAGTGATGCATAATCAACCATTTTCTTTAAAATGCGTCGATCATTAATTCGGACTAAAAAATCTTTAAAACCTATTTTAGTTAATAAAGTAGTCGTTGCTTGTATTAATTCGATTTCCGCAAGATTACTTTTTTCACCTAGAATATCAAGATCACATTGAATAAATTGACGAAAGCGTCCCTTTTGGGGTCTTTCAGCTCGCCATACATTACCGATTTGTAAAGCTTTAAAAGGAGTAGGTAATTTAGCCATATTATTAGCATAATATCTAGAAAGGGGCACAGTTAAGTCATATCTTAACCCCATATCTACTAAATCATTTTCATCTTTTGCACTAGCAAAATCTAATTTTTCTCCTCTTTTTAAAACTTTAAAAATTAATTTTTCATTTTCACCACCTTGTTTTGAACAAAGATTTTCAATATGTTCAAGGCAAGGAGTTTCAATTATATTAAAACCAAATTGTTGATAGGTTTCTTTAATTTGATTGATGACATATTCTCTTAAGCGTATTTCGCTAGGTAAAAAGTCATTCATACCTTTAACAGGAATTTTAATAAAACTCATTTTTTAACCTCATTATTCTAAAATGTTCGTTGTAATATAATCAACTCCACATTCAACCATTCGATCATAAATTTCTTTAGTATCAACAGTCCAACAGTTGACTTCTAAACCTTTGGTATGGAAACGTTCCACTAATTCTTTGGTTACTAAATCATGGCGTAAATCTAAATTAATATTTTCTTCTAAGCATTGATTAATGATTTCTTCGCTATATAAGAAGCCTAATAAGAATTGTGTATGATAAGCTGGATATTTATTTTTAAGATATAAAATTGTGCTCATAGTATAACATATTATCATACTCTTATCAAACATATCTTCTTCTAAAATAATTTTCATTATTTCATCGACCGCATCATTATCAAATCCCCATTTTAATTCAATAACAGGGTATTTATTGTAATGTTTACATATTCTTAAATATTCAAGAAAAGTTCCCAAATGATAATTATATGTATGATATGTGCCTTTAGCAATTAATTCGATCCGCATTGCTTCTTTATAGGTTAAATCACGGATTTTAGTATCACTACCAACTAGTCTTTTTAAATCGTCATCATGAAATAAAATCATTGAACGATCTTTTAAAAGTGTGACATCGGTTTCGATGCCAAAATAACTTCGATTAGCAGCAGCTAAAAAAGCTTCTTTAGTATTTTCTAATTCATATTTCGAGTAACCTCGATGTGCTATCATTTTCATATCTATCACCCAAAAACATTATACCATAAAATACCAAACAATGCAAATTATATTTTAAGATTTTTTCAGCTGTGTTATAATATACATGGTGATTA
>CANQDG010000020.1 GCA_947591495.1 uncultured Bacilli bacterium | reverse complement strand
AACTAGTAGAAGTTATCATTCTGCTAGTTTTTTAATCAAGACTTTTTATATGATTTAAAATCAAACTTATGCTATAATACTAATATAAGAGGATAAATATGGACGGAATAATAATAGTTAATAAAGAAAAAAACATGACAAGTCATGATGTCATAAGTCGTTTACGAAAGATATTAAATACCAAAAAAATTGGTCATATAGGGACTTTAGATCCGCTTGCTGAAGGGGTATTAGTCGTTTGTGTAGGTAATGCGACTAAACTAGTTCAATTTTTAGAAGGTTATGATAAAGTTTATCAAGCTCGCGTTTGTATAGGTAAGAGCAGTACAACCTATGATTTAGAAGGAAAAATCGTTGAACAGGTTAAAATTTCGTCCATTAACGAAGATGAAATAGATTATTGCCTAGAAAAATTTGTTGGAACGCTTAAACAAAAGCCACCTATTTATTCAGCGATAAAAATTAATGGTGAAAAGCTCTACAATTATGCTAGAAAAAATATTGAGGTTGAAATTCCTTCGCGAGACGTTACTATTCATAGTATAAAAAGAATTAGTTCTTTTTCATATGAAGATGATTGCCTTTATTTCACGATTGAGGCCAAAGTTTCAAAAGGAACTTATATTAGAAGTTTATGCTACGATATAGGACAAAGTTTGAATTTACCTTCATTAATGGCTTCCTTAACTAGAACAGCGGTTGGGCCATTTACGCTTGATCAAGCCTTTACTTTAACTGATATTGAAAAAGGTAATTATAAATTATATAATATGCTTGATACATTAAGTAATTATCAAATGATAGAAGATGAAAGAATTATTCATTATGCTCAAAATGGTCGAATGTTTAGCGTAACAATGATTGATAAACTTCTAAATGATATGCCCAAAATATTAGTAATTGCTAAACAACGAAAGTTAATTGCAATCTACGAAAAAAATGATGATTTTTATAAGGCAGTGAGAGTATGGAATTAATAAGAATTAATAAAACTAACCATCATATAATCCATGAAGAAATAGTTGCAACAATTGGACAATTTGATGGTTTACATTTAGCACATAATATTTTAATTGAAAAAACGGTTAAAATTGCCAATGAACGAAAAATTAAAAGTGCGATTTTTACATTTGATCCTCATCCTGATTTGGTTTTAAATAAAGCGTCTAAAGCATCATATATTACGCCTTTAAATGAAAAAAAAGATCTTTTAGAAAAATGGGGTTTAGATTATATGATTGTCATCGAATTTAATTTAGAAATTGCTAATTTAGAGCCGCAAAAATTTTTAGAAGATTATTTAGTGGCTAATCAAGTTGTTGAAGTAGTTGTAGGTTTTGATTTTACTTACGGAAAAGCAGGTGCTGGAAAGGCGCAAATGATCGAAAGTTTGACTAATGGTAAAATTAAAGTAAATATAATTGACGAAATAAAATACAATGACGAAAAGATTGGCACTACCCAAATAAAGTCACTCCTAGCAAAGGGGAAAGTGATGGATGTAGCAAACCTTCTTGGGCGTTATTACCAAGTAGCAGGTTTCGTTGTAAGTGGCAATCATATAGGTTCAACAATTGGTATTCCAACGGCTAATTTAAAGGTAAATGATGATTTTGTGGGAATTTTACCAGGTGTATATGTAGTAAGAGTTAAAATTGATAATCATAAATATTTAGGAATTGCTAATTTAGGTAATAATCCTAGTTTTAATCATGTTGATAATATGGTTTTTGAAACCCATATTATTGATTTTAATGATAATATTTATGGAAAATATATCGAAGTTGAATTAATCTTTTTTATAAGATCAGAAAAAAAATTTAATTCGAAAATGGCATTTACTGAACAAATTAAAAAAGATATCGAATTTGCAAAAAGTCTTTCCCTAGAACTTAAATTGCTATAAAAATGAAAAAAAGATAAATTTTACTTGATAAATTTTAGAAAATGTGGTAAAATATAACTACCTATGCGAAGATACACGAATCTTCCGACGGTTTCTTTAGCATATGGCGTATTTTAATCTATTATTAAATAGAAATTTTAAAAGGAGGAAATTTATGGCTTGTGTTTCAAAAGATGAAAAAACGGCTATTATAAACCAATTTGCTCGTTCTGCAGGTGATACTGGTTCACCTGAAGTACAGATAGCTATTTTAACAGCTGAAATCAATAAGTTAAATGAACATTTAAAAGTTCATACTCATGATTATCACAATCGTCGTGGTTTGTTAAAAAAAGTCGGACATCGTCGTAATCTTTTAAATTATCTAAAGAAAAAAGATGTTCAACGCTATCGTGAATTGATTGCCAAATTAGGTTTAAGAAAGTAGAACTAAAGGGCATACAAAATATGCCCTTTACTACTTGTTTGATATTAATCTTAATTTATTAAGTTATAATATAAAGTACGAAATGAAAGAAAGGAAGTTTGTAATACGGCAAACTTAAGTGAAAAAAATGGAAAAACATGTATTTGAATATACACATCGAAATCGAAAAATTATTGTTGAAATAGGCGAACTTGCTAAACAAGCAAATGGTGCTTGTCTTGTCCGTTATGAGGATACAGCTGTTTTAAGTGCTGCAGTTGGTAGTAATCAAGCGATGGCTACTGATTTCTTTCCCCTAACAGTATTATATCAAGAAAAACTTTATGCAGCAGGTAAAATTCCTGGTGGATTTTTAAAACGTGAAGGTCGACCTACAGAACATGAAACGTTAGTTTCGCGTTTAATTGACCGTCCAATTCGACCATTGTTTGCGGAAGGATATCGTAATGAGGTTCAAGTTATCAATATGGTAATGAGTGCCAATCCTGATTATTCTTCAGCAGTTGCAGCGATGTTAGGTTCTAGTATAGCTTTATCAATTTCCGATATACCTTTTGAAGGACCGATTGCTGGTGTCGTGGTTGGTCGCATTAATGGTGAATTTATTATTAATCCAACTGTTGAAGAATTAGAAAAATCTGATATTAATTTAACAGTTGCCGGAACCAAAAAAGCCATCAATATGGTTGAAGCAGGAGCTAAACAAGTAAGTGAAGATGATATGCTTGCAGCGCTTTTGTTTGGTCATGAAGAAATTAAGCGCTTATGTGAATTTGAAGAAGAAATTATTGCAGCTTGTGGTAAACCAAAAATGGTTCCAGATTTATTTAAAATTCCTGAAGATCTTGAAAAAAGTGTTCGAGCATTTGCTGAACCAATTTTAATTCCAGCTATTTCAACTCATGAAAAATTAGCACGTGAGGCAGCTATCGAAGATGCTAACGAAAAAACACGTGAACATTTTAACGAAATATTTGCTAACGAAAGTGAATTAACCCAACAAGAAGTTGAAGAAAAACAAAAATATGTTGATATGATCTTAGAACATATTTTAGCAGAGGAAGTAAGAAGATTAATTACAAATGATAAAATAAGACCTGATGGTAGAGCCGTAAATGAAATAAGACCATTATCATCAAGAGTTGATATTTTTGAACGCACTCATGGTTCTGCTTTATTTACAAGAGGTCAAACGCAAAGTTTATCAGTTGTAACATTGGGCTCTTTAACTGAATTTCAAATTATTGATGGCCTTGGCGTCGAAGAAGGCAAACGTTTTATGTTGCACTATAACTTCCCTCAATTTGCGGTAGGATCAACGGGAAAATATGGAAGTCCTGGAAGAAGAGAAATAGGTCATGGTGCCCTTGGTGAACGAGCACTATTACAAGTTATTCCTTCTGAAGATGAATTCCCATATACAATTAGAGTAGTAAGTGAAATTTTAGAATCGAATGGTTCATCTTCACAAGCTTCAATTTGTGCTGGAACGATGGCTTTAATGGCAGCTGGTGTTCCGATTAAAGCTCCAGTAGCAGGTATTGCAATGGGACTTATCAGTCAAGATGATGAATGCAGTAAGTATACGATTTTAACTGATATTCAAGGTTTAGAAGATCACTATGGCGATATGGATTTTAAAGTTGCTGGTACAAGAAATGGTATCACTGCTTTACAAATGGATATTAAAATTAAAGGTATTACTCCTCAAATTTTAAAAGAAGCTCTTGCACAAGCAAAACTCGGTCGTATGCAAATTCTAGATCATATGATGGGTACTATTTCTGAGGTTCGTCCTGAATTAAGTAAATATGCACCAAAAGTTAAAATGATTAGAATTAATCCTGAAAAAATTCGTGATGTTATTGGTTCAGGTGGTAAAATCATTCAAGATATTATTGATAAATGTAATGAAGTAAAAATTGACATTGAGCAAGATGGTCGCGTATTTGTTATGCATTCTGAATCAAAATGGATTGATGAAGCTATTAAAATAATTGAAAATTTAACAAGAGAACCTGTCGTTGGTGAGGTTTATCCGGTTAGAGTAGTTAAAATAGTTGATTTTGGTGCTTTCGTTGAATTATGGCCAGGTTGTGAAGGATTAGTTCACATTTCTGAACTTGATACTAAACGAGTTGCTAAAGTTGAAGATGTTGTCCATGTTGATGATGAAATAGTTGTAAAATTACTAAAAATTGATGATAAAGGTAAACTAGTGTTATCAAGAAAAGCCATTTTAAAACAAAATCAAAAGCATACTGAAGAAAGCGAACAATCAGAAAAAGAAATGGACGAAAAAGGAGAGTAAAATGAAAATAGGTATTACATCAGATTGTAGTTCAGGTTTAGAATATGCTCCATTTGAACATCATGTTAAAATTACCAGAACAACAATCCATTTTAATAATGAAGAATTAATCGATGGTGTCGATATTAAAGCTGATGAATTTTATAAACGCTTAAAAGAAACCGATATTGTTCCTACAACAAGTGCTCCAAGCCTTGGTGAAGTTGTTAAAAGAGTAGAAGAATATAAAAACGAAGGTTGTACTGATGTTATTCATTTTCCAATTTCATTTGGTCTTTCAGCTTATGGTGAAAATTTAGCAAGTGCTATCAAAGAAGAGGTTGAAGATATCAATTTCCATGTTTTTAATTGTAAAACAGCTTGTCTGATGGAAGGTTATTGTGCCCATTATGCGCAAATTCTTGCTGATAAAGGTTACAGTGTTGATGAAATCTTTGCTGAATGCAACAAACTTATCAGTCAAATGGGAGCTTTCTTTGTTGTTGACGACTTAAAATATTTAGTTAAAAATGGCCGATTAAATGCCGTTGCGGGCTTTATTGGCGGTGTAGTTAAAATTAAACCTATTTTAAAATTAAAAAGTGATACGGGTACAATTGATGTACATGAAAAGGTACGTACTCGTAATAAAGCTATTCAACGAATTTATGAATTAGTACAAGAAGATACTAAAAATGCTAAACAAGTAATTTATATGGTTTTACATTCTGCATGTGAGGATGACGCAAAGCAAATATTAGCTGAAGTAAAAGAACATTTTACAAATGGTGTTCGCTTTGATTTAACAACCATTACGCCTACTGTTGGTGCTCATGTTGGATGTGGTGTTTTAGGCCTTGCTTATTTAGTTGTTGATGATTTAAAAGAAAAATTATACTAATACATAGGGTAATCGAGCTAAATAAACTTTAGTTAGGAAAGTCCATACTAGCACAAACTGCGATGTTTGTAGTGATTGTGCCTAGCGAAAAAATAAGCTAGGGGATAGTGATGTCTATTACGGCAAATGAAACCTAAGGATTTTAATCTATGGTGTAGTTTTTAAAGTGCCACAGTGACGATTTTTTTGGAAACAAAAAAGTGGAACGGGTAAACCCCACAAGCTAGCAACCCAAATTTTGGTAGGGGCACGAAGATTGGAGAAAATGAACTCACAATTTTTGCTCACGTTAGTGAGAGATAAATGATTACCATTCTTAATAGAATACAGAATATGGCTTACATATGTATTAACATCATAAAAGACATTTTTAATGTCTTTTATTTTTAAAAAGGTGATAAAATTATGATTATAAAAACAGCTAAATATATAACAAGTGCTACTAAGCCTGATCAATACCCTAATTTAAATTTACCAGAATTTATCTTTTTTGGGCGTTCTAATGTAGGAAAAAGTAGTTTAATAAATGCTTTTACAAATTATAAAAAATTAGCATATACATCGAGTAAACCTGGTAAAACCATTACCCTTAATTTTTACAATATAAACGATCAAATCCTTTTAATCGATGTGCCTGGTTATGGTTATGCGGAAAAGATGGTGTATGACCGATTATCATATGGTAAAATGATTGAGAAATATCTTGCTTCAGCGAAAAACTTAGTTTGTTGTTTCTTAATTATCGATTCTAGGCATAAACCTACCGAAGATGATGTTCTGATGTATAATTTCTTAAAAAATTTAGATAAAGAGATTGTCATAATTGCTACAAAAATTGATAAAATTTCTAAAAATGAATTACAAAAAAATCTTAATTTAATTAAGACGACCCTAAACTGTAAAGAATCGATTATTCCTGTTTCAGCTGTTTCTAAAAAGGGTATTGAAATAATTCATCAATTGATTGATAATAAATTATCATTAACTGAATAAAACAATAAAACCTTCATATAATATAATACCAAATGATTATATGGAGGTTTTTTATGAATTTAAAAATGAACTATAATTCTTTTATTAAATTAAAAGATTTTTTTAAAATTCAAGATATTAGTGCAGAAATTGAAGAATATGAAGTAAATGATGTAAATATCGAAGGGCAACTTTCTATTAAAGGGAAATATTTACGACGTGATAATATTAGCGAAGAATATTTTCTTGAAAAAATTCCATTTTCCATTTTAATGCCAAATAGTGATTTTGAAATTGAGGATATTAATTGTATTGATTTCGAATATGTTGCTGTCGACGGTAGAGGAGTAGATGTTACATTTGATATATTGATTAATTATTTAGTATATGAAGAAGTTCCGGTAGTGGTAGAAACACGCGATGAAATGGTTTTAAAAACAGTCGATGAAAAAACTGCTAAAATTGAAGCAGTTGAACTTGATGAAGAAAATTTTGAAGAATTAAAAAAAGAAGAAACGAAACGAATTGATAAATTACTTAATTCAACTTTAAATTATAAAGATGATAATTTACCCACGGAAGAGATCGTAATAAGAGGATTAAGTGAACCAAAATCGATTGTAAAGGTGTGCTACTATCAAAACGAATCAGATCTTGAAAAAGTGTGTAACGATAATGAAATTTCATTAGATAAAATTTTCAAAAAAAATCAAAGGTATGAATTTACTAAATATCATCGTGTGATTTTAAATGATAAGTAACGATTATAATAATTTAAGAGCCAAAATAATCCCTGAACTAGTTAATTATTATGAAATTCAAATGGTTGATTTTGTTCCCATTACGAAAAAGACTTTTAAATTGTCTACTGAAAATGGTAGATATTATTTTTTAAAAGAAACTAATGAAGAAGTCTTAAACAAATATCAATATTTAGAAAGTAAAGGCGTTAATAATGTTTTATATCCTCTTTTAAATAGGGAAAAGAAATTTATTACTAAAACTAATAACCATGCGTTCTATCTTAATGAGTATTTACCGGTTATTCCTGTCCGTGAAGATCTTAAAGCAGCTAATCTTTTTAATGCACTAAACAGTTTACATCATCAAACATCAGTTCGAAAAACGCTAGATCCGATGAAATCAAGGACGAAGTTTGATGAATTAAGCAATCAATTAGATTATAAATTTAAAATGTTAGAATTATTAGTTAGAAAAGTTGAAAGTAAACCACTTGATATGTATTCGATGCCAATCTTAGAAAATTATCATTATATTTTAGATGCTAAACGTGAATTAATAAAATTGCAAAAGCGCATAATCA
The DNA here is from genome assembly GCA_947591495.1 of uncultured Bacilli bacterium. Classification (GTDB taxonomy): domain Bacteria; phylum Bacillota_I; class Bacilli_A; order ML615J-28; family CAG-313; genus CAG-313. The sequence goes on along the minus strand of CANQDG010000020.1, from coordinate 20,908 downwards.
GTAGTGTTAAAGCAAGAGAAAGTGTTGAATATAGTTTTATCCATAATAATCCTTCCCTTGATCATTTATTAAATATAAGAGGGGTTGATTATTTAACAAGTTTAGATCATAGTAAAATTGGGATTAGTTCACTAGATATGGCCAAATTTTATGTTGAAAATGAATATTTAGATATTGATTATAAAGCCTTGATTTTAAATGAGTATTTTAATGAAAATCAACTTTTTTATTATGATTATTTTCGCTATTTAGTCTTAGTAATTTACATAAAAAGAATGAATGTATCACAAGAAGATTATATTAATGCTAATATGTTTGTTTATACAGCAACCGCTCTTAAAAAATATTTTAGTAATTTCTCAGATTATCAAGAAGAGACTAGTAAACCAGAACAAGCAGGCAACTCCTAGTAATACAAGATTAGCAAAAGAGAACCAAAATATCGTTATAAAAAGTTGCCAACAAAAGATGCAACAAAAATAATTACAAAGTTTTGAATAACCTTTTTTCATTTTTGTTAATGAGGCATTAAACCATTTTTTCATATTATCACCTATCGATAATATTATATGACAAATGACTAAAATTGGTGAAAAATATTACCATATAAGTTGACCAAAATTACAAAGTATAGTATAATAAGTAAGTCGAGTTAGGTGATAATTTATGAAGTGGTCAATTCAACAACTCAATAAAATTCAAAATTTCCCTTTTTCGTTTTCTGATACAATTGATTTTAAAGATTATATTAAAAATGTTTCTGATATGATTGATATTTCACCTGTTTTAGTAACTGGTCAAATATTTAAAATAGATGATGTAACATTTCGTCTAGTTTATCATATGGAAGCACCACTTATCTTAGAATGTGCTCTTACGCTTAGACCGGTTAATTATTTACTCGTCAAAGATTATGATGAAGTGTATAGTACTAAAGATAGTGATGATTTTTTTATAATTGAAAAAAATACAATTGATTTAAATGAAATCATTTGGACTAATATTCTAATCGAGAAGCCGATTAATGTAACTTTACCAAATGCATATGAAATTTTGCAAGAAGAAGGAATTGTTTTAGATGATACTTTAGAACTTGACGATGACGAAAAAATTCTTTTCTATTCCGATGGTAAAGAAGAAGAAAACAATTAGAAAGAGGTGTTCACATGGGAGCTATAGCTCAACAACGTCGTGTTTCTAAGACTCGTAAACTTAAGCGTCGTACTCACTATAAACTAGAAGTTCCAGGTATGGTAGTTTGCCCTAATTGTGGTGAATTAAAATTATCGCACCGTGTTTGCCCTGTTTGTGGTCATTATAGTGGTAAACTAGTTAAGGAAATTAAAGTTAAGGAAGATAAGGCTGAAAAGGAAACCGACAAATAGGTTGGTATGAACAACTAGAAGACGCATCACGGGATGCGTTTTTCTTTTTCAAATTTTAAATTTAAATAGAAAGAAGTATTATAAATGGACAACAAACATATTTCTGTTTTACTAAACGAATCAATCGAGGGTCTCAAAATCAAAAAAGAAGGTATTTATGTTGATTGCACACTTGGTGGTGGTGGACATTCAGCTCAAATTCTTGCCCAAATTAAAGATGGTCACTTATTTGCTTTTGATCAAGATACTTATGCTATTAAAGTTGCTAGTGAAAAATTAAGCAAAATTGGTGATAATTTTACCGTTATTAATGAAAATTTTGTTAAGATTAAAGAATGCCTAAATAGTTTAGGGATTTTTGAAGTTGATGGCATTTTATATGATTTAGGCGTTTCTAGTTTTCAATTAGATATGGCTGAAAGAGGCTTTAGTTATCGCTTTGATGGCCCGCTTGATATGCGAATGAATCAACAAGATTCCTTAACCGCTAGTATCGTTGTTAATGACTATTCTTTACCAGAATTAAAAAGAATTTTATATGAATATGGTGAAGAACGTTTTGCGCCCTTAATTGCTCAAAAAATTGTACTTGAAAGAACTAAACAACCAATTAATTCAACTTTGCAATTGGTTGACATTATAAAAAAAGCGCTTCCCGCAAGCGTTTTAAGAAAAGATGCTCATCCCGCTAAAAAAACTTTTCAAGCAATTCGCATAGAAGTAAATCATGAACTTGATTATCTAAAAAAAAGTATAAACGATGGATTAGAACTTTTATGTATTGGCGGTCGTATGGTAGTAATTTCTTTTCACTCTTTAGAAGATCGGATTGTTAAACAAATTTTTAAAGAAAGAACATCCATTAATTTACCAAAAGATATGCCCATCATTCCACCAGAATATGAGCCGAAATTTGCATTGGTTAATAAAAAAATTATTGTGCCAACTGAAAATGAAATTAATGAGAATTTACGTTCTCATAGTGCTAAAATGCGTATTATCGAAAGAGTAAAGTAATAAAAACGCTCTAACAAACATATTGTTAAAGCGTTTTTTTATTAGAAAAACTTAATTTGATACGTAATTAATTTAGAATCATTGGCTTCAAGCGTAATCAAATGAGATTTTTGGTTAAATTCATGATTGTGATCAACTCGATCAGCACAACCTATCCATGGTTCAAGACATATGAAAGGCGCTTTTACATGATTAGGTGTCCAAATGCCAAGCATTGGAAAATCATGAAATTCAAAACGGATGCCATGACTTTGCGATTGATTTGTCAATGTAATAACATGTGATTTTAAATTACTAAAAATTAAAGCATCATTAATATAATCATCATAATTTAAAGGTAATTTTTGTAAATTAGTAAATTCTTGATTAAAATGTTCAAAATCAATCGTTCCATTTTGAAGATTTACTAAGGGGCTTTTATCGCTGAATGGTTCTTTAAAATCTATGTAATAATCTTCAAATTTTTCATTTGGCTCAAGAGGTATTTTAAAAGCTGGATGAAGACCTAAATTGAAAAGCATTGTATCACTTGATAAATTTTTTATAACTATGTAACTTTTTAAGATATCACCATGTATTTGGTAGGTAACATCCATTGAAAATTCAAAAGGATAAAGGGCAAGATCTTTTTCATTTGAAATATATGTAAAGGTAATTGATGATTTTTCTTGAGCAGTAACTAAAAAATCGCGATCTCTAATAAAGCCATGTTTAGTTAAAGGGTATTGTTTGTTATTTATTATAGTAAAACCATCTTTAATGCTTCCAATATTTGGAAATAGTAGTGGTGCTGAGCGATTCCAAAATTGCGGATTAGAATCATGCAAATAATCTAAGCCATTAAACAAAATCCGTTTAATTTCAGCGCCATGATTAGATATTTCAATTGATAGTTTTTGATTGGAAATAGTATATGTCATATAATCACCTCATAAACATTATAGCATATTTTGGACATATTAACAAAAATTATGTTATAATTAATTGAAAATAAAGATAATTTCTTTATAAAAAAATAAATAGGAGTAGAAAAAAATGAGTAAAAAAGATCCAAACAAAAAAGGTTTTTTTCAAGAATTTAAAGAATTTATTACGAAAGGAAATATTTTAGATCTTGCTGTAGGTGTTATCATTGGTGGTGCTTTTAATACCATTGTTACAACTCTTAACCAAAAAGTTTTAATGCCTATTATCAACTGGGTATTATCATACATTTCTGGTGGTTCTGAATTATGTACGGTTTTACCAAATTATACACTCTACGATCCTGCAAATTTAGAACAAGCAGGTGCAACCCCAATTGTTGTAAATGGTGTATCTTATTATCAAGTAAATTATATTAATTGGAGTGCCCTTATTGAGTCTATTTTTAATTTCTTGTTTATTGCCTTAACATTATTTATCATTGTAAAAGTTGCTCAATTTGCTTCGAGAAAACGTCAAGAATTTGTTGATAAACATAAACCAATGACAACTGATAATGCTAATGATACTCAAGTTGAATAATTAATATCTAAAACATTAATTAAAATTCAAAATATAAAGTGATAATAGTCTAAAAACTATTATCATTTTTTTTTGATAATTAAATAATAGTTTATAAAAGAATATGATTTATTATAATGGCTTTTTGTTCTTTAATTTGGAAATATTCATAAAATATATTGGTGAAATTATGAAAATAAAAAAACGTATTTTAACAATATATATTGCGATATTAATAGGTTTTTTAGTTATCATTGGTCGACTTAGTTATGTTAAAGTTATAAAAGCAGAAGAATACTACAAGAAAGCCTTAGATCTTTGGACCAGAAGTGCGCCAATAAGTGGTATAAGAGGTAATATTTATGATCGAAATGGCGAATTAATTGTTGGTAATAAATTAACACCAACTATTATTGCTATTCCTAAACAAATAAAAAATCTTAATGACACAAGTAAAAAAATTGCAAAAATTGTTAATTGTGATGAAAGTGAGATAAAAAAGCATTTAATTAAAAATGTCTCAGTAGAAATTCTTAAGCCTGAGGCTCAAAAAATTACAGTTGAACAAGCAGTTGAAATTGCTAAATTAGATATTGATGGTATTTATATCGTTGGTGATAGTTCAAGATATTATCCATATCCAACCTGTCTTGCACAAGTTATTGGCATAGTAGGGATTGACAATCAAGGAATTAGTGGCATTGAATATATTTATGATGAATATTTAAAAGGTGAAAGTGGCGCTTTACAAATATATACTGATGCACATGGTGAATTAATGGATGATTTAAGTGGTTTTTATCAAAATGCTAAAAGTGGCTATAATTTGTATTTAACAGTTGATTTAAAAATACAATTAAGTTTAGAACGTGTTATGGATAATGCTATAAAAAAATATACACCTAATGATATGGTCGGCTTAGTAATGAACCCGCAAACTAGTGAAATACTTGCTATGGCATCAAGGCCAACGTTTAATTTGGAAAGATATCAAGATTATCCGCAGGAAATCTATAATCGAAATTTGCCTATTTGGAAATCATATGAACCTGGTAGTACGTTTAAAATTGCAACGTTTGCGGCCGGATTAGAAGAAAAAGTCTTTACTCTTGAGGAAAAATTTTATGATCCAGGTTATATGATTGTTGATGGAACAAGAATTAAAGATTGGAAAAAAGGTGGTCATGGTAATGAAACGTTTCTTAATGTTTTAGAAAATTCTTGTAATCCAGGATTTATGACAATTGGCTTACGCCTTGGAAAAGAAAAATTATTTAAATATATAAGAAATTTTGGCTATGGTAGTAAAACGGAAATTGATTTATTAGGTGAAAGTAGTGGCATTGTATTTAATGAAAAAAATATTGGTAATGTTGAACTTGCGACTGCTTCCTTTGGCCAAGGTAATTCCGCAACCCCAATCCAAATTGTTAATGCTGGTTCAGCGGCTATTACAGGTGGTATTTTACATAAGCCTTATATTTTAAAAGGAATCGGTAATGATACCGGATTAATCGTTAGTAAAGAACCAGAAGAAATTAGAAGAGTTATTAGTGAAGAAACATCTAAAATAGTTAGTGAAAGTTTAGAGTCAGTAGTAGCTCGTGGCACTGGACGCACTGCATATATTCCCGGCTTCAGAGTAGGAGGAAAAACGGGAACCGCCCAGATTGCAAAAGATGGTCACTATTTAGATAATCAATTTATTCTTTCGTTTTTGGGGTTTGCACCAATGGATGATCCCCAATTAGCGGTCTATTTAGCAATTGAAAATGCTCATAATGCTATTCAATATGGGGGAACAACTGTTGGGCCAATGGTAAAAGAGGTCTTAAGTGATGCCTTAGGCATTTTAAAAGTCGAAAAAAGAAAAGATGAAATTCTCTTTGAGGCAAGGCCTTGGATTGATAAAAAGGTTTTAAGGGTTGATAATTATTTAGGTCAAGATATAAAAAAAATAACTAATTCAATTTATTATAATGTAATTATTCGGGGAAATGGTTCAGTTGTAATTTCGCAGTTACCTGAAGCTGGCGAATGGATTGTTGAAGGTGGAACAGTCATTTTATACACGTAAGAAAAAGGAGGGGCTAAATTTGCGTATAAAAAATTATTTTAATAAATATTATGATAACACAGTAATTATAAATAATCATGAAGTCATGAATATCATTGAAAACTCAAAGGAAGCAACACAAAATAGTGTATTTGTAGCTTTAAAGGGGCATCACGATAAAGGTGTTAATTTTATTAATGAGGCAATTGCGCGAGGTGCTAAGACAATCATCTACGATGATGATAATTATTTGATAGAAGATGATCTTGTCAATATTGATAAAATTAATTTTGTTAAAGTTGTAAATGCAAGAATTGAACTTGCACGCCTACTTGCGTGGTATTATCACAAAAGAACAATGCCCAAAATTATTGCGGTAACAGGTACTAATGGCAAAACGACTGTAACAACTAATGTTTTTAATGTTTTACGAAAATTAAATATTAATGTATTATTACTTGGAACTGAAGAAAATATTTTATATTATGATGGACATACCAGTTACCGAAAAGCAATTAATACCACGCCCGCAATTTCTTACATTTATAAGATGGCTCTTGAACATCCATATAAATATTTAGTAATGGAAGCATCTAGCCAAGGTATTAGTGAGATGCGATTACTAGGCTTAAAATATCAAATAGTTTGTTTTACTAATATTACTCAAGACCATTTAGATTATCATAAAACAATGGATCGCTATGCTTTTACTAAAGCAAGACTAATATATGATTTAGATGAAGATGGTATTTTAATACTGAATCATAAAATGGCTTATTTTGATGAATTATCGAAACTTTCTTTAAATAAAACGATTACTTATAGTAGTGATAATGATAATGCTGTAATTCAAGGAACTATTATTAATCAAAGCCTTAAAAATATGGAAATAATGATAAAAAATGCTAACAATGAATATCATTTACGGACAAAAATAATCGGTGCATTTAATTTAGATAACATCCTTGCGACTTATAGTATTTTAAAATGTTTAAAAATTGATGATGATTTAATATGTCATAGTTTGCGTAAAATTGAAGCGGTTAAAGGCCGAATGAATATCTTTAAGTTAGATAATAAATATTTAGTGGTAGATTTTGCTCATACACCAGATGGGGTAAAACAGGTTTTAAATTATTTTAACAAGGTCAAAAAGAAAAACTTAATAACCGTTATTGGATGTGGGGGAAGTCGTGATCATACTAAAAGACCAATTATGGGAAAAATTGCTACCTCACTTAGTGATTTAGTGATTTTTACGGAAGATAATTCACGAGATGAAGAAGTTTTAGACATAATATCAGAAATCACAAACGATTTACAATCACAAAATTATCTAATTGAAGAAAATCGTGAAAAAGCAATTAATTTGGCAATCAGTCACGCTCAAGAGAATGATATTATTTGTATTTTAGGAAAAGGCAGTGAAGAATATATAATAGGAAAAAAGATAAGAAAATTTAGTGATATTGATTTTGTAAAAAAATTAGGTGGTAAAAGTCTATGAGTAGTATTTGGGGAGGATTTGCTATTATTATCATAGGGGTTTTATATGGAATTGTTTTATTTGAAGTAATGATTCCGCTATTTAGACGCTTTAAATATGGCCAATCGATTAGATTAGAAGGTCCAAGATCACATCAAAATAAAAAAGGCACCCCTACAATGGGTGGAGTAGCAATTATTATGATAACAATTGTTATATTTAGCACTCTTGTGCTTTTTAATTATAAAGAAAATCATTTAAATTTTATGAAAATTTTCTTAATCATGGTCCCCTTTTTAGCCTTTGGAATAATAGGATTTATTGATGATTATTTAATAATTTATCGCAAAAATAATGATGGCCTAAGCCCTAGTATTAAATTTCTTTTCCAAATAATAGTAAGTGTGATATGCTATTATTTGCTACTTTCAACTAAAAAAAGTAATTTTCTTAACTTTTTTGGTAGTGAAATTGATTTAAAATTCTTTTATGGTATTTTTATTGTCATAACGTTTGCGGGAATAACTAATGCGACTAATTTAACGGATGGAATCGATGGTCTTTTAGGTGGTAGTAGTCTTATTATAATAACAGGTATTACAATTCTTGCTGGTCTTTTTCATCAATATGAAACAGTTTACTTTGGAATAAGTTTAATAATTGCTCTTTTGGCTTTTTTAATCTTTAATTTACCAAAGGCAAGTATTTTTATGGGTGATGTCGGCTCTTTAGCAATCGGTGCAGCGCTTTTTGCGATGTTATTAAATTTAAATATGGAAATTTTAGTATTCATCTTTGGCATTGTTTATGTTATGGAAACCCTTTCGGTAATTTTACAAGTATGGTTTTTTAAAAAAACAAAAGGCAATCGTTTATTTAAAATGACCCCTATTCATCATCATTTAGAATTAATGGGCCTTAAAGATGTGCAAATCGATTTATTATTTTGGTTTATAACATTTGTATTTACAATTTTTGCTTGTGCATTGGGGGTAAGAGTATTTTAACAAAAAAATATCTTGTTTATGGCTATGCTGCTTCAACTAAAGCGGTAACAAAATTTTTTGATTTACATCTTGTTAATTATTTAATTTACTTAGATCAAAATGATACATCACTACCCTTTGTTGCAATCTTAAAAGGTGTTGATTATATTATTAAATCACCGGGAATTAAGTTTAATACGCCTTTATTACAACTTGCAAGCGCGTATCAAATAAAAGTTATTAGTGATTTAGAGTTATTGTATTTGATTTATCCAAGTTATGAATATATTATCGTGACCGGGACTAATGGTAAAACGACAACTAGTTATTTAACCTATCAAATGCTAAAACACCTACCAATGTTTAAAAAAGGACTTGGTGGTAACATTGGGATTCCCCTATTTTCTTTGTTAGAAGAAAAACGCAGTATGAGAGGATTTGTAATTGAAGCTTCTAGTTTTATGTTACATAATACCTTTTCGCTTAAAGCTAAAGTGTATGTGCTAACTAATTTAGTGCCACATCATTTAGATTATCATATAAATGCTAATGAATATTTTAATGATAAAATTAAAAATATTTACAATTTAGATGAAGACGATTATTTAATTTATAATTTAGATGATAAAATAGTCGAAAAAGAAGTTGCAAATGTTAGTAAGCCGTTTAAAATGTCATTTTCTTTAACTAAAAAGAGTGCCGATTGTTATATTGAAAATGAAAGTATTTATTATCAAAATCATAAAATAGTTGATTTATCAACTTTAAAAAGAAAAGATATCGGTGTATTATACGATATGATGGCATCGATAATGGTTGCTAAAATCTATCATATACCTTTAAATGTTATTGTTAATGAACTTATTACTTTTACAGGCCTTGAGTTTCGAAATCAAATCATTTACAATACACCAAATCTAGTTATTATAAATGATTCAAAGTCAACATCGCCAATAGCCTCATATTATGCCTGTCAGTTTTGCAACCAACATTATGCTGATTATCGCCGTATTTTAGTTTTAGGTGGTCAAGTTGTTGACTTAAATTATGACAAATTAAATGAAGCAATCAAAGAATTTGCAGAAATCGTTATATTTGGTGAATTTAATGATCAATTAAACAAATTAATTATTCATCCTAATATTAAACTATTCTTAACCTTAGAAGAAGTCGTTAATGATTTTATCGTTTCTGAAAAAACTTTAATATTATTTTCACCTAGTTGTCCAAGTTATGATCAGTATGTTTCTTATATTGAACGTGGTAATAATTTTAATAAATTAGTAAAAGAAAAATTTGTTCTTGAATAACCTAACTAAAAAAGTTAGGTTTTTAATATTTTTATTGCAAAATGCTATAAAAAAACAATAAAAAAAGGTATAATTTTTTAGGAAAACTAAAAAATACTAAAAAAAGAGGGATAAAAAATGAATGATTTAGAAAATGTTAAAAAAATTGCTAAAAAATGTCTTAATTGTTCAAAACCGCAATGTGTAAAGGGATGCCCTCTTAAAAATCCTATTCCCGCAATTTTAGCCGCGATAAGACAAGATGACTTTAAAACTGCTGAAAAATTATTATTTGATAATACGAATGGAAGTATCATATGTTCTAGACTTTGCGATTTTAAACGTAATTGCTTTGGTAATTGTGTGTTAAGCAAAAAAGGTGAAGGAGTTAAATTTTACGAAGTTGAAAAATTTCTTTCAAAAAATTATTTAGATTCAGTTAAACCATTAACAGAATATCAATCTTGTCATATTGCAATCATAGGTGGTGGACTTGCTGGAATATCATGTGCCATTGATTTTGCCAAAAAAGGTTATTTGGTTACTATTTTTGAAAAACGCGATAAAATAGGGGGAGTTTTAACTGAAACTATTCCAACTTTCCGTTTTGATCATTTACTAGTTGAAAAATATTTAGAAGCTTTAAATAAATTAGGTGTTGAAATTGTCTATGAAAAACAATTAGGCCAAAATCTTTTCCTTGAAGATTTAAAAGCATTTAAGTATGTGATTTTTGCAATGGGAACGCCCCTTGCAAAAGATGCCTTACCTTCAAATCCGAACTTAATAGATGGTATGGCTATTTTACGTAATCCTAAAAATTTTGAACCAAAATTTAAAAATAAAAAAATACTAGTAATTGGCGGTGGAAATGTCGCAATGGATCTGGCAAGAACAATTAAAAAAATGGAAGCTAATGTTCATATCGTATATCGAAGAGATTTGATATCAGCTCCAGCTAATGTTGATGAAATTAAGTGCGCGCTAAATGAAGGAATTGGTTTTGAAGAATGTTTAATTCCAATTTCAATGAACGAAAATTATTTAGAAGTAGAACATGCTAGATTAATCGATGATGAAAAATCAGCCCGTAAACAATTTGTTGGTACTAATTCATTTGCTAAAATAAATTGTGATTATGTTGTTCAAGCAATTGGCTTAAATGCTGATTACGCATATTTAAAAACCCAAATAAGCGATTTTTTCGATGAAGCGGGTTATCCTAAAAAAGCAGGGCTATTTTATAATCATCAACAAGTTTTTTTGGCAACCGGTGATTTTTTAATTGGCGCATCATCGTTTGCTAAAACGCTAGCTTGCGCAAAAGATACAGTTAAAGAGGTGGAACAATTTGAAAAAAGTAGTATTTGGAGGTAGTTTTAATCCTCCGACAATTGCCCATGAAAAAATTATTGAGATTTTATCTAATTTATTTGATGAAGTAATCGTTGTTCCAAATGGAACTGATTATATTTATAAGAATAATTTAAATAATGATGATCGATTTAAAATGCTAGAAATTATTGCTAATGAATATTCTAATGTAACTATTTCTGATATTGAATTGAAGCGCCCATTTACAGGAACCGTTAACACATTAAGAGATTTAGGTCATCCCGTTTTTGCTTGTGGTGATGACTGCTTAAAAGAATTACATAATTGGATTGATGCACCTAGTCTTTTAGCTGAAAATGAGTTTTTAATTTTTACAAGACATGAAACCATTCCTAAATTAAAAAAATTTTTAAATGAGGATTCATTTTTGGCGCCATATCAAAATAAATTTAATTTTCAAAAATTAGATTTTCCGATGATTTCTTCGAGTGAATATCGGCAAACGGTTGATAGAACTCTTTTATCAACAAAAATTGAACAATACATTCATAGCCACAAATTATACGAGGTGAAAAATATGTTTTATAATAACTATTTAAAAGTTGCGCTAGCAACGCCAAAAGTATCATTAGGTAATCCAATGGAAAACGCTAATGAAATTTTAAATATTGCTAGTAATTATGAAAAAGCATCAATAATTGTTTTTCCGGAACTTAGTATTACGGGTTATTCTATCGGTGATTGGATTTTTAATCAAGAATTGCTTTCAGCTGCTAAAGATGCCTTAAATTATCTACGAGAAAAAAGCGGTCAACAAATTTTAATTGTCGGACTTCCTTTAGAATATGCTGGCTCTATTTATAATGTTGCTGCCGTAATTCAAAATAAACATATTTTAGGGATAATTCCTAAGGTTAATTTACCTTATAGTCGTGAATTTTATGAAATGCGGTTTTTTACAAGCGGTGAAAAAATTATTAACCAAAATATAAAAATTAATCTTTTTGGTGAAGAAGTTTTATTTGGTAGTTTATTATTCAAGAACCAAGCCTTCAATGTTTGTTTTGGAATTGAAATATGTGGTGATTTATGGGCTAATGTTAATCCGCATACAAAATTATATCAAAATGGAGCTGATATTGTTTTTAACATCAGTGCCTCAACTTTTTATTTGAATAAAAAAAGAGAAAGAAGAATGCTAGTCGAGGCCGCAAGTAATCGATTTGAAGGTGCCTATTTATATGTTTCATGTGGTCCTTCTGATACAACGAGTGATGTAACATTTACTGGTCATCAAATAGCATCTATTTGTGGTGATACGATTATCGATGATGAAACGCTTAATTTAGAGTCCGTTGTTAACTGTTTAGATATTGATCTTGAATACATTCGTTTTTCGCGTTATACTAATAGTTATTGTCATAAAAGTGCAAGTGATGTTATTTGTGCTAACTTTGATTTAGCACTTACTGAAAATTATATTTTAGAAAAAAAGCCTAACTTAGAACCATTTGTTCCTAAAAATAATGATGAATTTAATGATATCATTAATATTGTAACGACATCTTTAAAGCATCGCTTAGATTACATCGGAATTGATAAAGTGGTAATAGGTATTAGTGGCGGTTTAGATTCAACTTTAGCATTACTATTTGCGTATGATACTTATAAAAAATATGGAATGAATACGAAAAACATTCATGCTATAACAATGCCTGGACTTGGCACGGGTAGTAAATCGAAGAATTTAGCTTTAAATTTAATGAGTAAATTAAATGTGACATCAAACGAAGTATCAATTAAAAAAGAAGCTCTAATTCAATTGAAACTTTTACAACATGATCCTGCCATCCATGATATTACTTATGAAAATGTTCAAGCTAGAGCGCGAACCAATTATTTAATGAATTATGCTAATTTAATTGGTGGAATGGTCATTGGCACAGGTGATATGAGTGAAATTGCTCTTGGTTGGTCAACTTTCAATGGTGATCATATGGCTATGTATAATTTGAACGCCGGTTTACCTAAAACGGCAGTTAAAGCACTTGTCAAATATCATATTGACATATACCCAGAAATCAAAGTAGAATTAAAAAAGGTTTATAATGCTATTATTTCACCCGAACTTACGGGTAGTGACCAAGCTACCGAAGATAAAATTGGTAAATATCAAATAAATGATTTTGTGATGTATCATTTATTTACTAAAGGTGCCTCAAAAGAACGAATTATCTATTTATTAGAAATTTGTTTTGGTCTAAAGAAAAATCAAGCTTTAAAATATTATACTAACTTTTTAAAGCGCTTTAATTCTAATCAGTATAAGCGTCTAACCGGTCCTGAAGGAGTTAAAATTTTTGAACTTAGCTTTAGTCCTAGAGGAGATTTTAGATATCCTGGTGATATGAAGTAAATTATAATTATAAGAATAAAATATTTGACTGAATAGATTATTTTTGCTATAATATTGCTATATAAAAATCAATGAAGAGGAAGAGTAAATAATAAAGTTAACTAAAGAGAAAAGTCGGTTGGTGCAAGACTTGTTACATTATTATTGAAGGTAGCCTTGGAGATGCTTTAATGAGAAATTAAAATTAGTTAAAGCCGCTATTTAGCGTTAAAAAAATGAGTGAATAAAATTAATTTTATTAACAAAGGTGGTACCGCGGATTAGTTTCGTCCTTTAACAAGGATGAAACTTTTTTTATGAAAGGAGATAATTATGTTTAAATTAAGTAAAAATGAAATGGCTACTAAATACGAATCCAAAAAAGTAGAAGCGGGAAAATATGAATACTGGTTAAAAAATGGTTTTTTTACAAGTGGTGATAATTCCAAAATTCCTTATACAATTGTTATTCCACCTCCTAATGTAACAGGTAAATTGCATTTAGGTCATGCTTGGGATACAACTTTACAAGATATTATTATTAGACGTAAACGGATGCAAGGTTATGATGCTTTATGGCTACCAGGAATGGATCATGCTGGAATTGCAACGCAAGCGAAAGTTGATGCTAAATTAAAAGAGCAAGGTATTAGTCGATATGACATTGGACGTGATAAATTCCTTGAAGTAGCATGGGAGTGGAAATATGAATATGCGGAATTCATTCGTAAACAATGGGCGGCTTTAGGATTATCACTTGATTATACTAAAGAGCGCTTTACTTTAGATGAAGGTTTACAAAATGCCGTTAAAGAAGTCTTTGTAAGATTATATAATGAAGGCCTAATCTATCGTGGTGAACGAATTATTAACTGGGATATCGAAGCAAAAACGGCCCTTTCCAATATTGAAGTTGAATATAAAGATATTGAAGGTGCTTTCTATCATTTTATATATCCGTTTGTTGAAGGTGAAGGTGGATTAGAAATTGCAACTACCAGACCTGAAACAATGTTTGGCGATGTTGCCTTAATGGTTCATCCTGATGATTCTAGATACCAAAAATTTATCGGTCAAATGGTTTATATACCAGGCACTAATCGCCAAATTCCCATCATTAGTGATGAATATGTTGATATTGATTTTGGTACAGGTGTTGTTAAAGTAACACCTGCTCACGATCCAAATGATTTTGAAGTAGGTAATCGTCACCATTTAGAAAGACTAATTTGTATGAATGAAGATGGCACAATGAATGAACTTGCGGGAAAATATCAAGGTTTAGACCGCTTTGCTTGTCGTAAAGCAGTAGTTGATGATTTAACCAAAATGGGACTTTGTCCAAAAATTGAAAAAATTATTCATTCAGTTGGCCATTCGGAAAGAACTGGTGTAATTGTTGAACCTCGCCTTTCAAAACAGTGGTTCGTTAAAATGGCGCCGCTTGCAAAAGATGTTTTAGAAATGCAAGCAAGTGCTGAAAAAATTGAATTTGTTCCACCGCGCTTTAATAAGACTTTAGAGACTTGGTTAGATTTAGATAATATTCAAGATTGGTGTATTTCAAGGCAATTATGGTGGGGTCATCGTATTCCTGCATGGTACCGTAATGATGAAGTATATGTTGGAACAACTAAACCAAAAGGTGATGGTTGGCAACAAGATGAAGATGTTTTAGATACATGGTTTTCAAGTGCTCTTTGGCCTTTCTCTACGCTTGGATGGCCTAATGAAACTGCTGATTTAAAACGATATTTTCCGGTTGATTGTCTTGTAACTGGTTATGATATTATTTTCTTTTGGGTTGCGCGAATGGCAGTCGATGCTAAACATTTTATGAAAGAAAGACCTTTTAAGAAATGTTTAATTCATGGCTTAATTAGAGATGAACAAGGACGTAAAATGAGTAAATCATTAGGAAATGGTGTTGATCCTTTTGATTTAATTGACCAATATGGTTGTGATGCTATGCGATATTTTTTGACAACTAATTCAACTCCAGGTCAAGATTTACGTTTCTCCGATGAAAAAATGGCATCATCATGGAATTATATTAATAAAATTTGGAACATTTCCCGTTTTATTAAAATAAATCTCATCAATAACAATTATAACGCTGAAGAAATTAACTATAATTATTTAACTGCCATCGACGAGTGGATTTTAGATAAAATGGCTAAACTAATTGTTGATGTTGATAAAAAATATGATGATTTTGAATTTGGTGAAGTAGCAAGGTCAATTTATAATTTTATTTGGAATGATTTTGCCTCAAATTATCTTGAAATGACTAAAGTTGATTTTGCAAGTGATGATCAAATGCGTAAAATTAATACTTGTGCTATTTTAAATTATTTACTAACCAATGCTCTTAAATTATTACATCCGTTTATGCCATTTGTAACAGAAGAAATCTATCAAAACTTTTATGATGATTCAATTATGGTAAGTTCTTGGCCAAAAAATGACGAACATCAGTTTAATATAGAAAATCTTATTTTTACAACTAAATTATTTGATATAATTAGTGCAATTCGTAATATTCGCAGTGAAAAAAATGTACCAAATGCCAAAACCCTTAATATTGCGCTTGAAACTTCAAAAAAATCTTTTCAAACCTATTTATTATCACAACAAGCTTACCTAAAAAAGTTTACGAATTATGAAAATCTTCAAATAAGTGATACCATTGATAAAGACAATGCGATAGTTAGCGTATTAGAAGATCTAAATATTGTTATTCCTGCTAGTGAATTGATTAATATTGAAGATGAACTTAAGAAACTTAACATTCGAAAAGCAAAATTAGAAAATGAAGTAATGCGTTCTAATGGAATGTTAAATAATCCTAACTTTATTAATAAAGCCCCTCTAGCAAAAATCGAACTTGAAAAAAGTAAACTTGTAAGTTATCAAGAGCAATTAAAAGAAGTTGAACAATTAATTGCGAAGTTAGGAAAATAAGATGGAAACAGTTAACAAATTTGATAATACGCAAGAATTTATTAATTGGGTTCAACAACAAAGACGTTTTAGTAAAAAAGTTTCACTTACCAAAATGACTTACTATTGTGAACTTTTTGATCATCCAGAGCGAAAGTTTAAGAGTATTCATGTAACAGGTACTAATGGTAAAGGAAGTACTATTGCAATGTTAAAAACCATTTTACGAAGCAAAAATTTAAATGTTGCAACCTTTACCTCGCCTTATATTACTTGTTTTAATGAGCGAATTGCATATAATGACCAGCCAATTGATGATGTAACATTACTAGATATTGGTAATTTAATTCTTGCTAAATATCCATTGATTCTTCAAAATAATTATGAACTACCTAGTTTTTTTGAATTTATTACGTTGCTTGCTTTTATCTATTTTTCCACCTTACCAAAACTTGATCTTGCCATAATCGAAGTGGGAATTGGGGGAAGACTTGATAGTACTAATGTTATAAAACCGCTTATGTCAATTATTTCAAATGTGGCATTAGATCATATGCAAGTTTTAGGAGATAGTATTGAAGCAATTTTAGAAGAAAAGCTGGGAATTGTAAAAGAAAATGTTCCTGTTATTTGTGGAATCAAAGATGAAAGTTTACAAGCAATTTGTCGTAAAAAAGCTCTTATGACTAATAGTTTAATTAAATTTCCTAAATATGATGAGTTAAAAATTGAAGTAGTTGATGTTAATCACTCGCTTTTTGACTATAAATCATATAAAAATTTGGAATTATCATTGCTAGGATTTCATCAAATCGATAATGCTTTAGTTGTTATTGAAGCATTTGAAGTTTTACAAGATCTTTTACCTAACATTAAACTAGATAATGAAAATTTACGTTTTGGTTTGAAAAATACTAAATGGGTTGGTAGACTCGAAAAAATTTCATCACAACCACTAATTATAATTGATGGTTGTCATAATATTGATGGTGTAACAAGGTTATGTCAATATGTTAAACATCTAAATTATTCATCAACAAGAGCCGTAGTAGCTATTTCACATGATAAAGAAATTAGCTCAATGGTCAAAATTCTTGATGATTCGTTTGATGAAATTATTTTTACCAATTATTCCTACGCAAGAAGTGCCAAAGCAAGTGAACTTTATAATATTTCAACTAATAAAAATAAAAAAATGGCACCTACTTTAAATGATGCCATAGAAGAAATATTTAATAATCCTAAAGATATTACTTTCTTTATTGGTAGTTTATATCTTGTAAGTGAGGTTAGAAAAATTTTAAAAGGCTGAAAAATTGATCAGCCTTTTTTAACGTAATTAGAAGCGTTTTATCGTATTTATATAAGTGGTGATGAAAAATGTTAAGAGAAGTCCCTTCATATGATCGACCACGTGAAAAAGCTTTTAAGTATGGGATAAAAAGCCTATCTAATATTGAACTATTAGCCATTATTTTAAGAACTGGTTCAAAAAAAGAAAATGTGCTCGATTTATCAAAAAAAATAATTTATAATTTGGCTAATATTACAAGTTTGCGAGAAGCGACTATTGAAGAATTAACTGCAATTGAGGGAATTGGTTTAACTAAAGCAATAACGATTCTTGCTTCGATTGAATTTGGACTACGCATTCTAGAAGATAAAAATCAAATTATTTATTATAGTAATCCTAAGCAAGTTTTTGAACTTTTTTATCCGAAATTACATGGTTTAAATAAAGAACATTTATATGCTATTTTTCTAAATACTAAAGGTAATGTCCTAAAAGAACAACTTATCACGCAAGGAACAATTAGTTCAAGCCTCCTTGATGGTAAAGATATTTTTAAATGGGCGCTTAAGTTATCGGCAACCGCTCTTATTTTGGTGCATAATCATCCTAGTGGTGATCCTACTCCGAGCATTGCTGATCTTAAATCAACAACTAGCTTTGTTAATCAAGCAAAAATAATGGAAATAATTGTTTTAGATCATATTATCATTGGTGATACTTATTATAGTATGAAAGAAAATTCGAAAATTTTTAAAGTTTTTCATTGATAATCATATTTTAAAAAAATCATAATAAAATATAATAGGTGATATAAATGCGGAGTGATAGCCTTCTAAAAAAATATAAAAAAGCTTTAAGAGAAAATCAAGAAGCCTCGATGAAAACGAAAAGAAAGATTCAATATAACTTCATAACGAAGCTTTTTTTACGAATTTTCTTAAGTAGTTTTATTCTTTTAATGTTAATTGTTGCTAATAAAGTTACCATGCTTAAGAAAAATTATAAAATTACCGAACTTACCCTTGAAAAAAATTGGAATTTCCTCAAATTAGTAACAACCTTTAATGGTCTATTTGGTGAATTTATCGTAATTAATAATGATAAGCAAGTTAGTATGGCTTCTTTATATGATGAAATTGTTTATCAAGATAATATTAATCATATTTATAATTATCAGTTTGATGCAGGATATTGCTTAGCATCAGGGGTTATCACTAAAATTACTAAAGATAAAAATAATCTATATACAATAACGATTCAAACACAAGACGATTTTGTTTATGAATATCGTAATCTTTCATCGTTTGATTATCATATTTATAATTATGTAGAAGTAGGTAGTATTTTAGGACTTTCGCAAAATTTAAACGATAAATATACGTATGATTTAGTTATTCAAAAAGGGGATCAATTTTATGAATATAACAATATTACCGAAATTTAGAATTAATACTTTTACAATAATTTGGCTTGCTATTTGTATGTTTGCGGGATGCACAAAATATGCTTTGGCGATTTTCTTTATCATTATTTTGCATGAATTTGGCCATATCTTTTTTATTAAAGCCTTTGGTGGCACCATTAAACAAGTAAATTTTAATATTTTTGGTGGAAAAGTAGATGCTAACCTTTCAAATATAAATTTACGTTATCAAAAAGTTTTAATTGATATGGGTAGGCATTACTAGTAATTTTTTAATTATTACTTTTTTAAATTGTTTTTCACCTAATCCGTTTTTTAGTTATCTTATAAAATTTAATTGCTTAATGATTATCTTTAATATTTTACCAATCTTTCCTCTTGATGGCTTTCGGATAATTAGTGATTGCTTAAGAGTTAATGAAAATCATTTATTATATGAAATATTAATATATTTGAGCATATTAATTAATATTGTTTTATTGATTTATGTATTTATTGTAAGATATTATGGATTATTGTTAATATTTTTATATTTATCATATCTTAATTTGATTAAATTAAAATCATTAAAGATTAGAAAAAGGCAAAAATATTTGTTAATGTTATATGAAATCTTAAATACATGAGGTTTAAAAAAGTTTATACTAGTTAAATACTTGTAAAAAAAATAAAATCGATTATAATAATCTTGAGGTGCAAATTATGAAGAAAAAAGCATTCATTTTTATTGTTATCGGTTTTGTTGCTGTAATTGCTTGCTTAATTGTTTTATTAATTAATAAAAATGTTGCAAGTAAGAAAGAGCAAAAAAGTGATGAACTATTAGCAGCTGAAGAACTTTTTGATCTTCGTAAAAATAGTTCAGATGATGAATATATCATTTATGGTTTAAAAAAGGCAGCTAATCAAAAAAATAAAACAATTGTAATTCCTGATGCGATTGATAATATTCCGGTAACAAAAATTATTTCAGCTGATAAAGATTTTTCTGATTATAGTAACATTGATAAAATAGTTATTGGTAAAAACATAACCTATATTGGCGATAACCTATTAGAAAGTACAACAGATCCTACTAATTTAGGTAACGATATTTTAGTAATGGCTAGTTCCTTAACTGCAATTGAAGTAGATGATAATAATGCTAAATATAAATCAGTTGATGGGGTTTTATATAGTAAAGATGGTCAAACATTAATAAAATATCCTAATGCCAAACAAAATTTAGAACAAGCTATCGATGCTTATACTATTTTAGATGGCACAAAAATTATTTATCAGAAAGCCTTTTATTTAAATCTTTATTTAGATACGATTTATTTTTGCGATTCAGTCGAATCAATCGAAGATAATGCTTTTGGATTTGCTAATAGGCTGGTAAATGCTTATTTTAATGATGGTATAAAAAAAATTGGTTATAGTGCTTTTGAACATTGTGATAGTCTAGATACGATTAATTTACCGAAAGACTTGGTATCATTAGAAGGAAGAGCTTTTATTAACTGTCTTAATTTAGTAAATGTCTATATTGGACCAAATTTAGAAACTATTGGTCATAATTGTTTTCAAAATTGCAATAAATTAGTTAATATTTATACGGAAGTTGAAAATGTTGATAATTTAACGAATAAATTTGAAATTTTAGGGGAATCTAAGATTGCGGAATTAGTTAAAAATCGTAGTTAAATGGTTCGTAAACTAAATCTATGGAATAACTATGGAGCACTTTGCTCCTTTTTATTGTCAATATCTTTGCATTTTTACAAAATTATTTAATATTATAAGCATAATTATTTTGTTGTTTAGGACGATAA
>CANQDG010000019.1 GCA_947591495.1 uncultured Bacilli bacterium | reverse complement strand
AAAATAAAATATAAAAATAAAAAATGAGGTTTTATTAAAAAACCTCATTTTTGCGCCACACAACTGTAAAACTTGGGAAATGACTTTGTAGAAAGATGAAAAAAATTTTTTAAGATTTTTGTTCATTTTAGAATTTTAAAAAATTTTTGCAAATTATGAAAGATTTTACTTATTTTATTTTAAAAAAATCATAATTATGGTATAATAGAATAAGAAAAATATGGTAGGATAAGAAAAATGAATCATAATTATATATTAACGATTGATCAAGGTACAACCAGTACTAGAACTATTATTTTTGATAATCAAGCTAAAATGGTGGCTAAAAGTCAAAAAGAATTTACCCAAATTTGTCCTAAAGATGGCTATGTTGAGCATAATCCTGAAGAAATTTGGCAATTAACGAAAGAAACAATTAAAGAAGCGATTGACATTGCTAAAATCGATGTTATAAATATTAAAGCTTTAGGAATAACTAATCAACGTGAAACAACCGTTTTATGGAATAAAATAACCGGTCAACCAGTTTATAATGCCATTGTTTGGCAATCAAGACAATCACAAGAAATTTGTGATGAACTAATTGCTAAAGGTTTAGAGGGCATCATTAAAGATAAAACTGGTTTAATTATTAATCCATATTTTTCAGCAAGCAAAATCAAATGGATTTTTGATCACGTTCCAAAAGTTAAAACGGAAGCATTAAAAGGTAATATTTTATTTGGAACGATTGACACATATTTACTTTGGAAATTAACTAATGGAAAAGTGCATGCTACTGATTATAGTAATGCCTCAAGAACTTTAATCTATAATATTAAGGAATTAAAATGGGATGAAGAATTGCTTAAATATTTTGATATTCCTACTAATATTTTGCCAAAAGTTTTGCCAAGTAGTTATCTTTTTGGCTATGCAACAGCTTTAGAAGATATCAATCCCCTTTTTAGTAAAATTCCCATTGCTTCCTTAATTGGCGATCAACAAGCAGCCCTTTTTGGACAATGCTGTTTTGATGGCGGTGATGCTAAAAGTACTTATGGTACAGGTTGCTTTATTTTAATGAATACGAAAGATAAAATTATTCATTCAAATAAAGGATTATTAACAACCATTGCTTGGGGATTAGATAATAAGGTTGAATACGCTTTAGAAGGATCAGTCCTTGTTGCAGGATCAGCTATTCAGTGGCTAAGAGATAATTTGAACTTTTTTAAAATTACAAAAGACTGTGAAAAGTTCGTTCAAGGACCTAATCCAAGTCAAGGTATTTACTTTGTTCCTGCTTTTGTAGGACTTGGAACCCCTTATTGGAATAATGATGCACGTGGTACAATACTAGGAATTAATCGTTCAACAACTAAAGACCATATTATTGCGGCAACAATTGAAGCAACCCCATATCAAGCTAAAGATGTTATGGATGTTATGATTGAAGAATCGGGCTATGATTTGCGTTATTTAGGTGTTGATGGGGGCGCAAGCGCCAATAATTATATGATGCAATTCCAAGCTGATTTGCTTAATCAAAAATTAATAAGACCCATTTGTCAAGAAACAACAGCACTTGGAGCGGCATATTTAGCTGGACTTGCAACTGGTGTTTTTAAATCAAAAGAACAAATAAAAACGCTTCATCAAGTTGAATGTGTATTTACTAGCAAAATAACTGATGAAGAACGAATGGAGCGAATAAATGGTTGGCACAATGCTATTGATGCAACATTACAATATAAAAATAATAAGTTAAAGGAGAAATAAAAAAAATGGGATTTTTAAAAAGACAATTATTAAAAGTTATAAAATGGGAAGATGATTCAACCGATACGATTGTATATCGCTATCCAATGAGTGATCGCGATGAAATTATGAATGGTTGTCAATTAATCGTAAGACCATCACAAGTAGCAATGTTAGTTAGTTCTGGCAAAATATGTGATGTTTATAGTGAAGGTGAACATCAATTAACAACTAGTAATATGCCAATTATTACAAAACTTGCAAGTTGGAAATATGGTTTTGACTCACCATTTAAAGCTGAAGTATATTTCATTAATACTAAACAATTTATTAATCAAAAATGGGGAACACCAAGCACAATTACTTTAAGAGATAGTGATTTTGGAATAGTAAGAATAGGTGCTAGAGGAATGTATTCGTTTAGAGTTGTTGATGCCCCTTTATTTATGCGCGAAATTTTTGGAACAAATCGTGATTATTCTACCGCATCGCTTATTGAATATTTCCGCAGTATCGTTGTTAGTGGTTTTTCAGATGCGA
Organism: uncultured Bacilli bacterium; assembly: GCA_947591495.1. Taxonomy (GTDB): domain Bacteria; phylum Bacillota_I; class Bacilli_A; order ML615J-28; family CAG-313; genus CAG-313. The sequence goes on along the minus strand of CANQDG010000019.1, from coordinate 34,702 downwards.
TAGGAGAAGCTAAAATTCCAGTTTTAGATATTCCTTCTAAATATCGCGAAATTAGTGAAATTGTAAAAAATGTTTTACAAGATGATTTTAGTAAAATCGGTCTTGAAATAGTTAATTTAGTTTTAGAAAATGTTTCTATTCCACGTGAAGTCGAAAAAGCCATCGATCAAAGATCATCACTTGGTGCATTTAATGGTAAACTTGATGAATTTACACAATATCAAACGGCGCAAGCAATTAAAGATGCGGCTAATAATCCTGGCGGAGGTGCTGGAATGGCTGGTATGGGCGTTGGCTTAGGTGCCGGAATGGCTATGGGTGGTGCTATGATGAATGCTAATAAAAATGCCGAAAAAGTTGATAATAGTCAACAAGCAAAAACTACGAAATGCCCTAAATGTCATGCTGAAGTAGCAGTAGATGCTAAATTTTGTTCAAATTGTGGTAGTCAAATTTTGGTCAAACAATTTTGCCCAAATTGTGGAACTCCTATCAATCCTGATGCTAAGTTTTGTTCAAAATGTGGGAAAGCTTTATAATCTATGAATAATGATAAGGGAAATAATTTAGACATTTCAAATAGTGATGCACAAAATTACAATTGTCCCACCTGTAGTGGACCATTAAAATTTATCCCCGAAAAAAGCATTTTATATTGTGAATATTGTGGTAATGAAATTAAACTAGATGGCATTATTAATAATAATGAAAATGATTATTTCGAAGGCAAAAAAGAAGACAATACTTGGGTAGAAGAAACAAAAGTTATTCATTGCAATAATTGTGGTTCTAATAATGTGGTAGATTCTAGTTGTATTAGTCTTACTTGTCCTTTTTGTGGTTCTAATCAAGTAGTTGAAACTGCTGAGCTATCAGGAATTAAACCACACCGAATTATTCCTTTTAAAATATCCGATGTCGCAACCAAAGAAAATTATATCAAATGGCTTAAGGGCAAAGTTTTTGTGCCACGAAAATTAAAAAAGCAAATTCCAAGTTTAGTCATTAATGGTGTTTATGTTCCTATTTGGACTTTTGATAGTGATACTAATTCATTATACAAAGGTGTACTTGGCAAAAACTATACAAGAACTGTTGGTAGTGGTAAAAATGCTCATACAGTCACAGAAACGCGCTATTTTGATATAAGCGGTCAAAAAATTGTTAAGTTTGATGATTTAATTGTTAATGCTGGTTCAAAAATTGACCAAAAAGAAATTAATGCTTTATCACCTTTTTATACAAACAAATCTTTTGAATATGATAAACGATATTTAATTGGATTTTCTGCTGAACATTATGAGATAAGACTTAGTGATGGCTGGGATTTAGCTAAAAAAAGAATGAGTAAAACAATTGAAAGAGTCATTTTATCAGATTATGACTATGATGTTGTAAGTGATCTTAAGGTTAAAACAAGTTATTATAATATTAAATATAAATATGTTTTAATTCCTATTTGGATTGGTTTATATAAATATGGAAATAAGAATTATTATTTTTTAACAAATGGTGAAACTGGTAAGTTTAAAGGCAAAGCACCACTTTCTGCTTTCAAGATAAGTTTATTAGTTATTATTATATTAAGTATTGTTATTGGTTTAATCTTATTCATTTACTTTTATAATTAAATTAAATAAAAACTAAACATAGCAAAGTGTATGTTTAGTTTTTATTTTTTGATTAAGAGCTTAAATACTTTTTATTTGTTAAAAAAAGTAAAAAGTGATATAATGTTTTAAAAAGTGGTGAAAAAAATGCAAAATATTAATTTACTCGAAGAAATTAAAGAATTAAAAAAAGTTAAAAAAGCAATTATTTTAGCACATTATTATCAAAATCCCGAAATTCAGATGATTGCAGATTATGTAGGTGATTCTTATCAATTAAGTAAAATTGCTAAAAATAATGATGCGGAAGTTATTATTTTTTGTGGTGTTCACTTTATGGCTGAAACGGCCAAAATTTTATCGCCACAAAAAAAAGTAATTCTTCCTGTCAAAACGGCAGGTTGTATTATGGCAAATAGTATTACTTATGAAGAACTATTAGCCTTTAAACAAGAACATCCAGATTATATTATAATAGGTTATGTTAATACTACGGCTAAAGTTAAAACGCTTTGTGATGTATGTGTTACAAGTTCAAATGCTTTAAAAATCATTAATCATTATAAAGGTCAAAAAATTTTATATGTTCCTGATCAAAATTTAGCAAAATACGCTAATTATTTAAATCAAAATAGTGATCAAATTGAGTATTGGGATGGTTGTTGTAATATTCATCATAATCTTGTAACTGGTGAGGTTAAATTACAAAAAACATTACATCCTAATGCTAAAGTTCTAATTCATCCTGAAGCTCGATTAGATGTCTTAAAACTAGCTGATTTTATTGGATCAACAAAAGAAATTATTGATTATGTTAAAAACAGTAAAGAAAAAGAATTTATAATTGGAACGGAAAAAGGAATTTTATATGCGTTAGAAACTTTAAATCTTGATAAAAAATTTTATTTACTATCACCTAATTTAGTTTGTAGAACAATGAAATTAACCACATTAGAAGATGTAAAAAATGCTCTTTTAGAAACGGGTAGTAAATATGAAGAAATAAAATTAGATCCTAAAACAATTGAACTTGCAAGTAATGCATTAAATAAAATGTTAGAATTGAGTGATAAATAATGAAAGAAAAAACTATAAAAAAATTAACAGCCGATGTTTTAATCCTTGGTGGAGGACTTGCGGGATTATACACAGCACTAAATATAAATGAAAATAAAAAGATTATTATAGCCTCCAAAGAACCACTCGGTAAAAGCAATTCGTATCTTGCGCAAGGGGGAATTGCGGGCGAATTAAATACCGATGAAAAAGTTTTAGCAAAGCATATCGAAGATACATTAATTGCCGGATCAGGGCTTTTTGATAAAGATGCAATTAAGGAACTCGTTTATGATGCATCAGAAAATATTAAAATGTTAATCGATTTAGGTGTCCCTTTTGATGTTGATCAAGACGGAAAAATTCTTTTAACAAGAGAAGGTGGTCATTCAACAAGAAGAATCCTTCATGCGGGAGGAGATGCAACAGGTAAAAACATTATGGAAACCTTAATAGGTTTAATTAGAAATAAAAAGAATGTAACCATCATTGAAAACTATATGTTATATGATTTAATTGTTAAAGATGAAAAATGTTATGGTGGACAACTTATTTCGATGGATAATGAATTCTGTAATGTTTTTGCAGATGCTACTATTCTAGCTACTGGTGGAATTGGCGCTGTATATCGCGATTCAACAAATGCTCACGGAGCTACTGGTGATGGTATTGCGGCCGCATATCGAAGTGGCGTCGAATTACGTGGTATGGAATTTGTTCAATTTCATCCAACCGTTTTTTATGATACAACTGGCACCATTAAAGGTCAAAAATTTCTTATTAGTGAGGCCGTTCGTGGAGAAGGTGCATATTTATTAAATATTAATGGTGAACGTTTTATGGAAAAATATGATAAACGTTTAGAACTTGCACCAAGGGATATTGTTTCCCAATCAATTATGAAAGAAATGTATGATACTTGGAGTGAATATGTTTATATTGACGCAAGACATCTAGGTAAAGAATTTTTAAGTCAAAGATTTCCGACGATTTATCAAAAATGTTTAGAATCAGGCTATCATATGGAAAAAGATTTAATTCCTGTTGCACCAGTTGAACATTATGGTATAGGTGGTGTAAAAATTGATTTAAATGGTGAAACTTCGCTTGCTAATTTATACGCAAATGGTGAGTGTTGTTCATCGGGTGTTCATGGCGCCAATCGTCTTGCTAGTAATTCTTTACTTGAATGTATTGTTTTTGGTAAGCGCATTGCTAATGAAATTAATAAAAAATCTTCTTCCAAAATAAATTCGTGGGAAATTGATATTCCTTTTTCAATGAATAAAAATAGTTATCATCCAATTCGAGAAGAAATTCGTAATACAATGAGTAAATATGTTTTTATCGTTCGTGATGAGGAAGGTTTAAAACTTGCTTTAACAATTATCAATCGTCATTATAAAAATTTATGCAAGCACCCCTTTACAACAGTCGATTATTATCGAACACTAAATATCGCAACAGTTGCCAAACTTATTACTGAAGCAGCTCTTGCAAGAAAGGAAAGTATAGGTTGTCACCTAAGAATTAATTAAGATGGATAAAAGAGTAATAGAATTAATAAAGGCCGCTTTAATTGAAGATGGCTATGATCAAGATGTTACTACCCTTAATTTAGTCAATAAAGATATAATGCTATCAGGTAGTTTTATTGTTAAAGCAACAGGAGTCGTATCAGGTATCGATGTTGCTAAAGAAGTTTTTAAACAAATAAATCCTAAAATTAAGATGGAAATTCTTCATCAAAATGGTGACTTTGTAAATCGTGGTGATGTTATAGCATCGATTGAAGGCCCTATGCGTGATATTTTACGTGGTGAACGGGTTGCACTTAATTTTATGCAAAGAATGAGTGGGATTGCTGCAACTACCGCTAAATTTGTTCAAGAATTAGCTAATACTGATTGTCAAATTCTTGATACTAGAAAAACAACACCCCTACTTCGAATTTTAGAAAAACAAGCTGTTAAAGATGGAGGTGGCACTAATCACCGCTATAATTTAGCTGATCAAGTATTAATAAAAGATAATCATATTGCGGCCGTTGGTAGTATTACAAAAGCTGTGGAAATGGCTCGTAAAGCTGTTGGTAATCGCATGAAAATCGAAGTAGAAGTTGAAACCAAAGAAGAATTTCTTGAAGCACTTAATACTTCAACTGATATTATTATGCTTGATAATATGTCTAATGAATTAATGAAAGAATTAGTCGAGATTAATAATCATCGTAAAAAATTAGAAGCCAGTGGTAATATGGAATTGAAAAGAGTGCGCAGTGTAGCCTTACTTGGCGTTGATTATATTTCCGTAGGTGCTCTTACTCATTCATATAAATCACTTGATATAAGTTTAAAGTTTTACAAAAACTTATATAAAAAATAAAATTTAGTAAAATATTTTAAAAGGAAGCAAAAAAATGAAAGCAAAAGTTTATTTTTCTAAAAATCTAACTTCTTTAGAGTTAGTAAAATTATATAATAAATTAGGCGTTGATTTAAAAGGTAAAATCGCCGTAAAACTACATTCTGGTGAACCAGGAAATCAAAATTTCTTGCGCGCTGATTTTGTAAGACCAATTGTTGAACATGTTAAAGGCACTGTTGTTGAATGCAATACAGCATATGATGGTGGTCGTAATACAACAAAAAAGCATCTTGAAACTCTAAAAAATCATGGTTGGTTTGATGCTTTCAAGGTTGACTTATTAGATGCAGAAGGACCTGATATGGTTTTACCAATTCCAAATGGTCAAGTTATTAAAGAAAATTATGTAGGTAAAGATTTAGCAAATTATGATTCAATGCTTGTTTTATCGCATTTTAAAGGCCATCCAATGGGTGGATATGGTGGAGCATTAAAACAATTATCAATTGGAATTGCATCATCTTATGGTAAAGCTTATATTCATGGTTGTGGAAAACCTAAAGAAATGTGGACGGCTAATCATGATCATTTTTTAGAGGCTATGGCTGAGGCAGCTTCAAGTGTTGTTGATTATTTTCAAGGTCAAATAGTTTATATAAACGTTATGAAAAATATGTCAGTTGATTGTGACTGCTGTGCGGTTGCAGAAGATCCTTGTATGAAAGATATTGGGGTTTTAATTTCAACCGATCCAATTGCGATTGACCAAGCTTGTTTAGATTTAGTTTACAAGTCTAACGATCCTGGTAAAAATCATTTAATTGAACGAATTGAATCACGTAATGGTGTTCATACGATTGAAAAAGCAGCTGAACTTGGATTCGGTAGTCGTGAATATGAATTAATAGATATCACCAATGAATAAAAAATAACCAGTTAAAAAACTTTGGTTTTTCAAAGCTTTTAACTGGTTTTATTTTAGAAAAAGATGTTAATTTTATAGTTTGTTTGTCAAATAAAAATTTAATCAATGGACAAAAGAAGAGAAATTTGATATAATTACACATTGTAATGCAATTATTAATAGGTAAAAAATTATGAAAAAAATTATTCTTATCCTAAAAGGGATGCTAATGGGATTTGCAAGCATTGCAATTCCTGGCGTTTCAGCAAGCACTATAGGAATTATTCTTTGCGTATATTATCAAATGATTGATGCAATTAGTTCATTACTTAAAGATTTTAAAAAAAGCATTGGTTTTCTTTTTTTCTTAGTCTTAGGTTTTGCGATAGGATCGCTTGTTGGTGCCAATTTAGTAAGTATTATTTATGATAAATATCCATTACCAATTATTTTAGTAATTTTAGGCTTTATTGTTGGTTCACTTCCAAGAATGATTATCAATCTTAAGGGTGAATTTAAAAAGCCATCTAATTTATTAGTAATGTTATTAGTCTTTATTTTTGTCTTAGGTTTATCTTTTTTAGTTACAAGAGGCGAAGAAGTACAATTAAGCATTAATATGGGTCCACTAAATTATATCTTATTAATAATTGTAGGCCTTATTACAGCTGGCACATTAGTAATTCCCGGAATGGATTTCGCGGTAATTTTACTAGCGCTTGGTTATTATACGGCCTTTGTTGATCTTTTAAATTTTCATAACGCGGAAAACATTTTAGGCAATCTAGTAGTTTTAGCTGTTTTCTTTATTAGTTATGGAATTGGAACTTTCTTTTTATCTAAACTTATCAAAAGGTTAATTAATAACCATGAAAAAAAAGTTCAAATGGCAATTTTATCGTTTGTTTTAATAAGTCCCGTCGTAATTATAAAACAATGTATTTTTGAAAATTCATATTTTCGTCAGTCACCATTAGTAATTCCTACTAGTCAAATTGTTATTGGTATAATTCTTTTTCTAGTAGCTATGATTACGGTCATCGTTTTATATGAACTTACTAATCCTAATGATAAACGAATTGAAGCTATGAAAAAGCGTAATATGTTTAGATTTTATTTTACAATTGCTATTCAATTTCCTGTTGCCTTATATTATTTAATAAAAATGCAAAAAATTGTTAAAAAAGATCTGTTAACATTTGAAGAGCGTTATGCGCTTTGTATGAAACTGGTTAGAAAGGTTAACAAGGGTGGCAATATTCATCCTAAAGTATATGGTAAAGAATATTTAACCAAAGATCCAACTTTATATATTGTAAACCATCAAGGTCGATATGATGGTTGTTGTTTCTTCAATGCCGTTGAAGATTATCCATGCACAATGGTGGTTGATAAAGGGCGAATTGTTCACCATTTTTATATTGAAACTTTTGCGATGTTAAAAGGTGAAGCAATCGATAAAACCGATATTCGTAGTCAAGTTAAAGTAATGAAAAACGTTGCTGAAAGACTCAAAAATGGTGAAAGTTTTGTCTTATTTATTGAAGGAAAATATGGTAATAATCGTAATACCCTTCAAGAATTTCATACAGGCGTTTTACAACCAGCCTATAAAAGTGGTTGTAAAGTTACACCGATTGTCTTATATGATAGTTGGAAAGTCTTTTCTATATCATCCCTTAGAAGAATTGAACCAGAAACACATGTTTTACCACCAATTGAATATGATGAATACAAAGATTTATCAAAAGCGGAATTTTCGGATCTTTTAAAAACGAGAATGCAAGCTAAAATTGATGAAATAGATGAAAGAAAGGCTCAAGAAGCTTTAAATAAAAAAGCTAAAAAACATCTCAAAAATAATTAAGAAGGTATTACCAAAAACTGATAATACCTTCTTTTTGTATGAATTTTAATTATTTTGATTTTCGCTTGTAATTTTAGCAATTTCATCTGCTATAGCTTGACATAATTGGGATTTTTCCATATTATAGGCTTGTTTAATACATTGATAAAAGGCTTCAGCTTTACTATTACCATGGCCTTTTACAATGGTTTTTTTAGTTCCTAATAAAACTGCACCACCATAATTATTATAATCCATTAAATCTTTAATTTTATAAACGTCTTTTTTTAAAATTAAAGCTCCAATTTTAGTTTTTAAATTTTTCGTAAAAGTTTTTTTGATTAAGCCTAATAATTCTAAACAAGCACCCTCGGTTGATTTCAATAAGACATTGCCACTAAAACCATCGCAAACGACTAAATCGTATGCACCTGTCAATAAATCACGGCTTTCCATATTACCTACAAAATTAATCGCCTGATTAGCTTTAATTAATTGATATGCTTCTTTGTGAATAGAATCACCCTTTTCTTCCTCAGTTCCAATATTTAAAAGCGCAACACGAGGATTTTCAATATTATAGGCCTTTTGCAAATAAAGATTACCCATAATAGCAAATTGATGAAGATACAAACTATCGCATTCAGCATTTGCGCCACTATCACAAATTCCAACCAAACCACCCTTTATAGTTGGTAAAATAGGACAAAGAGCAGGTCGTTTAACGCCTGGAATGCGGCCGATTTTTAAAACCGCCCCTGTTAAAACGGCTCCGGTTGAGGATACACTTACAAGTCCGCCAATTTCATCATTTTCTTTTAATAAATCTAAGGCCTTAACTAAAGAACTTTCTTTTTTATGCTTAATTGCTTCAGTTGGTTTGTCATCACAAGTAATAACATCAGGGGCATGAACAATACTAATACGATTAGCATCATAAGTATATTTAGCTAATTCTTTTTTTATAATAGTTTCATCACCTGTTAAAATAATTGATAAATCTTCTATTTTGTTAAGAGCTTTGATACTACCTTCGATATTAGCCATTGGACTATTATCTCCACCAAAGGCATCAACAATAATTTTAATCATAATAATTTACCTCATATCTAATAGATTTTACATAAATATTTTACCATTATTTGTAGTATTAGTCAAGATTAGGACTTTTAAAGTAAGCAAAAGGTCAATATTTAAAAATACATATATTTTAATAAAAACGCTATAAACGCTTAAAATTGACGTATAATAAAAAACAAAATCCCATAAATTCGTAATGTTTGCAAATTAAAAAAAATGGGTGTATAATAAAACTAATTTAGGGTTATCGCCAAGTGGTAAGGCAACAGGTTCTGACCCTGTCATCCGTAGGTTCGAATCCTACTAACCCTACCATATATAAATAAAACAGATTGACAATTCATCCCGAATTAATCAATCTGTTTTTAATTTTTTTATATAAAATATGAATAGCAAAAATGTAATATTAAGAAACATTAATTAAAATATTATTTAAGCAGCATTTAATTGATAACATAGGAATATTTTGTTAAGTAAAAAAGATAAATTATTAAATTATATTCTAATAAATAAATTTTTATTTAAAAAAAACTAATGAAAAGTTAAAATATCACTAGAAGAAGTAATTTTCAAATTTTCTTTAATTTATTAAAAGAATTTTACAAAAAAGTTTAAAAACCGCCAAATTATTTAAAAAAACATTAAAAAATTTAATTTTATTACATTTTAAGGTATAAAATATTGACAAAACAAGATATTTATTATATAATTATGAAGAAATTATGGGATTTTCCCTTTCAAACTATTAAAAATTAATTATTATTGGATGGTAAATAAAATGTTAAAATTAAAAATTAAAAATATTTTTTCAATCTTTTTGCTTTTTGTTATGCTTTTAGGATGTGTATTTGCTTTTACATCTTCTTTAAGTAATAATAATAAAGCATTGGTACATGCAGAAAAAGACTACTCGGTTGATGCAGTTGACCCTCATGAAGAGCACCGTAATGTCTCATATATTCCTTATTTTGACATTATAACTTATTATAATAAAAAATTTTGGAATGATGCACAAGATGGTCATGCTAATAGACTAGAAGGCTTTGAATTTTATTTAAGCAAAAAATGGCCTGGTACTGCTGATAGTAACAGTTATGACTATACAAAATCATATCAAGCTGTTATTGATGATACAGAAAAAAATGTTAGTGTTTTGAAAGGCGTTACATTCAATAAAGAAATGAATAGAGTTGATAATGGCCGTTGGGATGATGATAGTATAAATACTGTTGCTGATTATGTTAAAAAATATCGAATTGGATGGTATGTTCAGCAAGGTAAAATTCCAAATTTTGATTATAACGATCAAACAAAGTTTAATTTTGAGGCTACTGATGATCAAAATCTAGCTCTTCAAAAAGAATTCGATAGCAAACTTACTTGGAAAACAACTTATGATGATGGCACGCCTGTTGGTAATTATACATTTACCTTTGCGGTTAAGTGTGTAGTAATTTGTAATGATTGTAAAACTGATGAACAAAGAGAATCGTGTCCATTTCATGGTAAAATGACCTTTTTAACTAAAACAATTACAGCTCTTCCGGTAAGTGATGAAAACGGAACTATAACACCTTGTGGTGGAACACCTAAAACGTTAAAATTTAATGCATCGGCGACGACTATGAATATTAATGATATACCTCAGTTACCAGTGCCAACAATAAATCATATTCAACTTAATATTATATATAATGGTGGTCTTGCACCACGTGCTTTTTGGGGCATTAGTACACAAAAAAACGATACAAATTATTGTCACTTGTTTGCAGTATCAGATGCATTTACTGAATTGAACCCAGCTGGACATCAATTTGTATTTGATACAACTTATGCAAATGGTATGTTAATTGATTGTCCCGATTATAAAGAATATAATGACAACCAACCTGATGCAGATAAAAAAATACAAATGTATACTTGGGGTGGATATTCTGGTTGTAGGTTTGATCCAACGGTTTGGAAACAATTTAAAGACAATAAGAATAAATTACCTGATGTACTTCATTTTGAAAGTGCTATGTATGTTATTTTTAAATGTGACTATTGTAATGATTTTAATGGTGCAAAAATAGTAATGCCTTTAGCATATGATGCTAAATTACTTAAAGCATCATGCACCCAAACTGCAACTTATTTAAATCATGCAATAGTGGACGATGAAACAGTATTGAAATATCTTAATAAATTATCAAATGATAATAACTATAAGAAACTTATTTCTTTTAATGATAAAAAAATTTTAAATGCGAGATATTCAATTGATAGTAATAAATTTATAGCAGATGATATAATTAATATAGACTTGATTTTCCCTCATAAAAATGACAAGATGATTACAGATTCTGACATGAAAGCTGAAGTTTTTAAAAAAGCAGGTGGTGAAGAAAATCTTGTAACATATGAAGATGTATGTAGTGTAGAAAGTGGCTATTTACCTACAGGACATAAATGGGGAATAGATACAAGTTCTGGAAACCAAGGTTGGGAATGGCACACTGAAAGCGATGGCGAATATTATGCCAATTTACATATGATTTGCCAAAATGATTATTGTTATCGTGAACCTTCTACTTATCTTACTAATTATCAAAGAGATGTATATACTAAAACTACCGGTACTATATATAACATTCCAGCAAATCAAACAACCCAATCAAAGCCAGCAACATGTACTGAGGGTGGTAGCATTGATTATATTACAGTTAATGCTTTTTCAGAAACTGAAGAATATACAGGCTTTACGGACTTTAAAAAACAACTTTATGAAAATTTTCAAACTTTTCAATCTACTAGTGGTTCAAATTTAGATTATCCTAATTCCAGTTATGAGTTTAATGATAAACAAGGCATACGCTTAGTATTTACAAATGATCCTGAAATTAAAGATTCGGAAAATACTAAATTACAAAGTGGTAGCTTTGTTGGTGAATTACTTGCTACAGCGGTATCTAATCCTACGGGTCATAGTTGGAATTTAATACCTACTACTATTAAAAAATTAGAAATTGGCTCTGAATCTCATAGTGTTGCTTTTGATAAGGGAAAATTACTTCAAGCTATTAAGGATGGTACGAAAAATAAAACACAAGATCAAAAAAACAAAAATAGATATATCCTTGATGATGGAAAATATTTCTCAATTATTTTTGCAAAAGATAGTGAATATGCAGATGCTGAATTTAATGCTGATCCTAAAAGTGAAGATGATTCGCGATTCTATTACGATGATGGTCAAGGTTCTTTGTGGATTAAAGCTAATGATTATCAAAATTATTTAGTCCTTGTTTTTAGATGTGTAAATGATGGTGATCATTTCCAAGCTGTTGTTTTTAAAGTTAATTCTAAGATAGACCTTGTTACTTCTACTGTGACCAATCATGAGGCAACTCATTCAAATGGAGAATATGATTATTACGAAGAAGAAGTCCCTTATTTGGCTTTAAGATATGGATCAGATGGAATAGCTAACAATGACGATGATATTACTTATAAGTCTACTAGTTATGATGGCTTTGTTAGTTCTAGTGGACTTGCATCTATTAGTTCTACATATGATGATTATTATAATAAAGCATCAGCACTACCTCATAAGTGGTATGTAGATAAAGAAATTGATGGTGATGGTTTTATCTGGGTAAGTTCATCAGGTAGTAGCAGTACACATACACATGACATATTATCAGTAATATTAAATCTAAAATGTGATTGTGGTAAAGATAAAACTGCAAGTGCTATTATAAATATTTCAGAATATGCAACAGATGGGGAAAACAATAAAATAATTGAAGAAATAAATGAACTTGATTGTGTACATGATGGTTTGCGCAAATATAGCATAAATATCACCATAGAATATATCAAAAGTTTAGCAGGTAGTGGTGATGCTGCACAAATTAGAGCGTTTGATGAGTTTTATAATGATAAAAAAGTAGATGAAGGAAATAAGTTAGGTGATAGTGATTATTATGAATGTACTAATACAACTTCAAGCACTCTTGCAACAGGACATATTTGGGAAGTAGCAGATGTTGCAGATAATAAATTTAAAGGTGAAAAATTAGTCGAAGGATTAGAAAACAAATGGATTTATCAACTAACAATCAAATTAGTTTGTAATGAATGTAAAAAATATAATAGTTCTAAGTTGGCTACCGAAATAACAATATATGTCAATGTTGAAGGTGATCACATTTATAATAAATGTACTGAAACAGGATATGTAACGTTATCTAGCACACTATTGATTGAACAAATATTAGAAGCAACTAAAGTTGATGATATAGGTGATTTAAAAACTCATCAAGATAAAGATGTTATTTTAATTACAAATACTGATGCTGCACATTTATCACGAAAAGATACGTTAAAAGAATATAGTATATCGATTAATCAAACTGAAAATGTCGAAGGCGAAGTTGTAACAGGTCATATTTGGGAATTAGATACATCAAGAGATGGTGATGGTTTTGAATGGGTTTCTAAGACAAGTTCGCAAGAAGAAGACTTTAAATTAGTTATATATTTTAAATGTAAAAATTGTGGTGCACAATTAGAATTATCAAGTGATGATAATTATGAAGATCTAAATAATGGTTTTGCCAAGAATAAAAATGTTACATCCGCAAGTTGTGAAGCCGCAGGTGGAATAACATATGAAGGAAGTTTCACATTAACTAAAGAATTATTTACAAAATTAACTACGACTTCAAATCATATCGTAACTGAGTTAGATAAATTTACAAAAAGAATATATTATGAAGATGGTAGAGAAAGTATAAATGGTGAAGAAAAATCACCAACAAATTTTGGCGATGATGAATCATTTGTATATATTCCAGATAATTATTACATACCAGGTGCTTCTGCTAGAGGACATACATGGATAATAGATAATACCGCCGAAGCTAAATATAAAGTAGGTGATCAAATTGGTGAACAAAAGATTATAATGGTTACCATACAGAATGGTTATGAATGGGTAAAACTTGAAAATGATACCTTCAAAGTATTTGTTCATCTAACATGTACTAATGTCATTCAAGCTCAAGATGAAGAAGGTGGACCAGAAGTATTTGAACTTGAAGAAGATATTGAAAAAGCTATAATAGAAGTAGCTGAAGTAGATCGAAACCAACTTGTACAAGGTGTTTCTAGTAAAGCTGGATATGTCCCTGCAACATGCGAAAGTAATGGTTACACGCAGTGGTTAGCCCAATTACATGAAACAGATTTAATTAAATTTGAAAATGAAAGATATGAAAAACGTGGTGATGAAGTATTTACTGAACTAAGTAATTGTCCTGATATTTTTACTGGTATAACAATGGTTCAACAAAACATGGAAAGTACTTATAATGATATAAATCCTAAAGATGAAGCTTTGGGCCATACATGGATAATCGATACAACTAAAGGTGTAGATGGTTGGGAATGGAATATTGATACAGTAATATTACATTTATATTGTAAAAATTGTAATGATCCATATGATATTACATATCAACTAACAACTAATAGACCTGATGGCGATTTAGGTGAAAACTATGTATATTATATTATTAAAAGTGAAGTAGCGCCAACACATGAAAAGAATGGTTTTACAAAATATGAAATAGAACTTGACATTGATAAACTTAGGATTAATCCAAAATATAAAGGTACAGAAATAAAAGAAAATTTCTCAGAAATTTTTAGTAATATAGAAGATAAAAAAATAAGTAGCTATAATGAGATTACTGATGAAAAACAAAAATATACGGGTCACAGATGGGAACCAATTGTTGATAATGATACTTTACCTGGTGGATGGAAATTTACTATTCAAGCAGATGGTAGTGCTATAGCAACTTTAGGCATGAAATGTGTAGCAGATGGATGTGATGCAAGAATAGAAATCACTGTCAACAATGTAACACGTAATGTAATAGATGCTACATGTTTGTTTGTAGCATATACAAAATACGAAGTAGAACTTGATTTATATGCTTATGTTATGGGTATATTAGGTGATCAGGAAATTGTTTCACCATTTACTAAACAAGATTCATTTTATGATCGAAATGGTTATTTAGCTGCAAAACCTGAAAATATCGAAGAATATAAAAGATTAGTAGAAATGGAACAAGCACTAGAGGAAGGTCAAGAACTAGATGAACCTTATAAGAGTAGACTTGAAGAATTACGTCATACAAATGTCATTTTAGATTTTGTTCATGAAGGCCATAATAAAACTCTAAATGCTGTTACTTATAATGTGGATAGTCTTGCGATTGGTCATGAATGGATAATAGATACCGATAAACCTTTTGAATGGAATGGAACAAGTGAAGTAACATTCTATGTAAAATGTTCAAGATGTTCAGCTGATGACACAACCCCTTATGATATAAGTCATCGTTCAATAACTTTAAAAGGCGAACAAATTCATCAAGAAACAATAAAAGCTAATTGTGATCATGGTGAATATATTAAATATTTTGTTATAATAGATAAAGACAACTTAAATGAATTAACCAAAATAACTGAGCAAGATATTGCAAGATACCAATCATCATTAGATAGTGCTAAAAAAGCAGGTGACATTTTAGACACAGTTTATAATGAATATTATGATAAAATTAATGATGCAACTAACTCAATAGCTTTAATACTTGCTCTTAACGAGGAAACACGAACTACAAGTACAAATGGTGAAGAAGGAACACCAAGAACACACAAATTTATACCTAATGAAGCTGGTGAATTTGCTGGAAAAGTGACAAAGCCAGATGGTAGTACTATTCCTAATCCTGATCTTGAATCTGCTGGTCTTGATGATATCTGCTGGAATAAAGGATTCTATTTCAAGTGGAATAGTGATGAAGAGAGATATTATGCAACATTATATTTAAAATGTGCTTATGATGATTGTGGCTTTACATATGAAATAGAGGTTGTCACAGCAGGATCACCTGCAGCAGGATCAACGTGTACGACACCTGGTGAAGTAACTTATACTGCCGTTGTATTATATCAAGGACAAACTTTTACTGGTACATTTAAAGATAATGATGATAAAGTTATTGGTCATCGTTGGCAAGTAGATAGCACATTTAATGGTCAAATTTCAGATAATATAACGATACCAGAAGGTGTAATAAATGGTATTACCAAAGAACAAATTCAAGCCTTTGAGTTTAAAGAAGGCATGCACTGGGAAAAAGATGCTAAAGATAATAAATACACAGTATATATTAAATTAATTTGTTCTAATGAATTAGAAGATGATGATCCAGGAAGTATCATTATCATAGTAACAATTGAAGGTAAAGCTGGTGCTGCTGCTAAATGTGACACCTCTGCAACTGTTATTTATGAAGAAGTAATAACTTCAGAATTCTTTGATATTGAAAATGATTTTGAACATAAGCGTATTTTAATAGGTGAAACTACGACTACCGCAAACGGAATGCTTGTAGCTGGCGCAACATCTATTTCATTAAGACTAGAAGAAGACAGTGGTAATCCTACAGGTCATAAATGGATAGTTGATCCAGATTCAGTATATACTGATGGTATCAGTTGGGTAAAAGAAGAAGATTATTATGTAGTGGGACTACAT
Organism: uncultured Bacilli bacterium; assembly: GCA_947591495.1. Taxonomy (GTDB): domain Bacteria; phylum Bacillota_I; class Bacilli_A; order ML615J-28; family CAG-313; genus CAG-313. The sequence continues at coordinate 18,236 of CANQDG010000019.1, read as the reverse complement.
ATTAAATGCGAAGTATGTGGTATCACACATACACTTAGACAAGAAGTAAGCCCTGTAAATCATCCAGTTAGTTGTACCGAAAAAGGTTATAATGAATATAATGTAACAATAATATTACCTAATTTATCAGATGAAAAATTAGAATCACCATTTACTAAATATGATAATATCAGTGCCCTAGATGGTAAAAATACAGCTAGTAAAACAGAAGATGAAATTGATGCAACTGGACATACTTGGGTAATCGATGGTGAGCCTAGTTGGGAATTAAATAATGGCACAGCAGAATTAACATTAAATGTGAAATGTGAAAATGGTTGTGGCTTAAGTGGAAAAATTGTAATAAAAGAAATAAAAGCTATTTCTCATACACTACAAAGCTGTATTGCTGATGAAAAATATGAATATGAATATATTTTAAAATTAGAAGATATCACTTTAGCTACAACTAAAAATGATAAATTAGCAGCTGAGGCCATTAAAAAAGTAGAAGAAACAGGTAATTTAGCAACTGGTCATCACTGGGTATTAAGTGAGTCAGGATGGACTTGGATAAATATGGCAGCAATCGAAGCTACTTTACAACCACAAGCTGTATTAAGTATAAAGTGTGATCATGCTGGTTGTGGTGAAACAATGATATTAGGCACTGATAGTTCTGATGATGTTAAAATGATTAGTGAAGCCGCTGCAACATGTGATACGCCAGCTATGAAAACATACAGTACTAATTTAACGAAAAAGTTTAAAGCTAATCCTAAATTTACAAATAAAGATACTTATGATGATGCAATCTTAGAAGATGAACATTCTTTCGAAGATGGTGTTCCACTAGGACATAATTGGGTAGTTGATTTAAATTATCCTGATAGTGTTAATGGATGGACTATCGATGATGAAAGTTCACCATATAAGGCAACTTTGCATCTAAAATGTGTAAATACTGATTGTGAAGAAAAGCAGGCTGTGACAAAAGAAGTTACTAACTTAACTAAAGTGAAAGCTGATTGTGAAAATGCCGCATATACGCCATATGAGGTAACAATTGATGATAGTTTATTTGAAAATATGACTGGATATGATTTATTCTTAAGCATATTAGAAAGTCAAAAACATTATGAAGGTAAAATAGTTTCTATAGATTCTTTAGAACAAGCAACTGGTCATAAATGGAAAGCTCCAACATGGCAATGGGAATGGGAATATGATCATACGAAGGCCACGGCCACTGCAACATTTGAATGTGAAAACAATCCAGACCATAAACATGTTGTGGAAGCAAAAGTGGAATCTAGATATAATGAAGGTTCTTGTACAGAAAATGAATATTATGTTTATACTGCAACAGTAACATTTGATGAGTATAAAGGAAGTCCAAGTGACTTACAAAACACACAAAATGATACAGTTAAAGCAGCAGAAGGCCATAAATATGATTTAGATATAGATACTTATAATATAGGCACAAAATATGCTGGATGGACATGGGTTGCAGACGGAACAATGGCTATTGCCACCGCTCATTTCAAATGTAGTGAATGTGGTGTCACAACTGAAGTAGTAGTTACTTTAAATAATGGTATTGTTGAAGTAGTAGATAGTCGTAAAAATCCTGATTGCACAAATTCAGGTTCAGTAAAATATCTTGCAACTGTTCAAAAGCCTGATGGATTTACTGGTGGTACAACTTTTGCAAATGATATAAATTCTGAATATGAAGTTACAATTCCAGCTTTAGGACATTATTTCTATATTGATACATTAGTAGGAGAACATTTAGATGGAATCAAATGGACCATTGAGGATAATGTTCCAGTTAAAGCAGTATTAGAATTAAAATGTCAAAATTGTGATAAGACATATGAAGAATTAACCGGCAAAGAATTAACTGGCAAAATCACAGTAGTAAGCGATAAAACTTACACATATGATGCAACTTGTACAACACCAGGAAAGACAAGATATGAAGTAAGAATAAATGTCGAGATTGAAGAAGGCGAATATGCCGGAGCGAAAGAGCAAGTAGGATATCATGATGTTACGATTGAAGCAACCGGACATAGTTGGTTTAAAGAACCAGGAACAAGTGGAATGCTTGATCCACGACCAGAGAGATGGATACCACAATATGATGCCAGTGGTTTAATCGTAGGAGTCGTAGCCGTTTTCAAATGTAAAGTTTGTGGAACCGAAGTCCAACAAGTAGGTGCAATCGATGAAGAATCGACGGAAATATGGGATCCAACATGTGAAGAAGCAGGCGAATACTATTATTATTTCCAAGTAGACTTTGAAGGAGTAACATATTATTCTGCAGATACAAGTGGACCAGTAAGAGTAACAATTCCAGCCTTAGGCCATAACTGGTTTATTGATTCTAGTAAAGGTGAAAACAAAGATGGCTTTGTATGGGAAGCAAAAGAAGATGGAACATATAAAGCAACGCTATATTTATTCTGCAGTAATAGTGGATGTGACTATAACAAAGAAAGTAAAGGTTATGAATTAAGTGCAGAAGAATTAACAAGCGAAGTAGTTGAAAAAGTAGGATGTGAAACAGATGGCAAGACTAAATATAGTGCCAGTGTTAAGATGTCCGAATTAGTCAAGAAAGAAGGCTACATAGGAAAGTATGCGGCATTAGAAAATCAAGAATCAACGAAAGAAGTAATCGTTCAAGCAACCGGACACAAGTGGAAAGAACCAGTTTGGGAATGGTCAGATGATTATAGTAAAGCCAAAGTAACCTTTGAATGTGAAAATGATTCAACGCACAAACATATCGTAGAAGATATTGAAGCATCTAGTAAACATTTTGATGCAAATTGTACAGATAGTGAAAGAACTATTTATCGTGTGCAAATTGCCTTTAACAATCAAGTTTATGAAGATGAAAAAACTATAGAAGGAAGCGAAGCTTTAGGACATAACTGGACAATCACAAAATGGGAATGGACAGAAGTTCAAAAAGGCATTCTTATGGCAAAATTATATGTTGAATGTTCAAGATGTCAAGAGTCTCATTTACTGGATGCCCAAGTTGAATTAATGCGTGTTGAAGATGAAGCAACTTGTGAGGCTGATGGAAAAGGAATATATCAAGCAACCGTTAATTTTGACCAAGCAATATACACTGATACTCATGAAGGAACTATTCCAGCTTTAGGACATGAATTCAAAGGAGATCCAACATGGCATTGGGAAAAAGATGAAGAAGTAGGCGGGTATAAAGCCATCGCAAGTTTCAAATGTACAAGATGTGAAGAGCGCCATGAGATTGAAGTAAATGAAATAGGATCACATGATGGAAATGTTAGAATTGAAGAAACTAACGCCACATGTACTATGGCCGGAAAGACAACTTACAAAGCAACCGTTTACTATAATGAAGTAACATTCACGGATGAATATGTCGTTGAAGGTGAAGCCTTAGGCCATTTATGGGGAACAAGTGGAACATATACTGGAGATGGAACTACACATAAACACATTCAAGTATGTCAACGTGAAGAATGTAGTGAAAGTCGTGAAGTAGCATGTCAATTTGATGAAGGAGTAGAATATGAGGCAACTTGTGTAGAACAAGGATATACCAGATATACATGTGAAGGCTGTGGATATTACTATGATGATGAATATGTTGAAGCCTTAGGCCATAACTGGGCATTCGAAGGATTTACCTGGTCAAAAGATTATCAAATAGCAGTCGGCTTATTCAAATGTCAAAGATGTGATGAAGAAGTAAGTGTAAGAGCAGAAGTAGGAGCTGAAGGCGACAATCGCATTGATGTAATCATCGTAGATGCAACATGTTTTGCCAGTGGAACAATAACATACAAAGCATGCGTAACATCACCAGATGGCAAAATTACTGAAGAAGATTGCATAACAGAAACCATTGAACAATTAGAACATGAATGGAGTAACTGGGCACATATCGAAGGAACGCATGAACATGAAAGACATTGTACAAGAGAGTGCTGTGAAGGTGATGAAAGAGCCGTTCAAAAAGAGCCATGTCAAGTAGTAAAAGAATGGACGAAGGAAGCAAACTGTGAAGAAAGAGGATATAGTCATTATCGTTGTGAAGTATGTCAAGATGAATATGATGATGAATATGTCGAAGCATTAGGTCATAAGTGGGAATATGAAGCAGTCGAAGAAGGAATCAGTCATCAACAAAGATGTGCAACATGTGGTAAAGTTAAAGAAGGAAGTTTAGAAGAGTGTGATGATGAAGGAGATAAGAGTGTAATCTTACCAAGTTGTGAAGAGGGAGGATATACGGTATATAGCTGTAGTAAATGTGGAAAGAGCCACATCAAAGAATACACAGAGGCAACCGGACATGATTATGAAGGTGAACCAAAGTGGACTTGGAAGTGGAACGAAGAAACAAAGAGCTATGAAGTAGAAGCCGAATTCACATGTAAGAATGGATGTCAAACAACACGCACAGAAAAAGCAGAAGTAACAAGTGAAATTACAAAAGAAGCAAGTTGTGTAGAAGAAGGCGTGCTACAATATCGTGCAAGTGTAACATTAGAAAGTGGCACAACATATACCGATACAAAAGATGAAACAATAGCTAAGAAAGCACACGAATATCAAGAGCCAATTTGGAATTGGTCTGAAGATTATAAGAGTGCTAAAGCAACATTTGTATGTCAAAATTGTGGTGGTAAAGTTGAAAAAGAAGCTAAGATAACGCAAGAAGCTATTGAAGGTGGAAAGATTAGATATACAGCTCATGTAACATTTGAAGGTGTAGATTATACTAATAGCATCGAAATAGCATATAGTAATAACTTTACAGGTATAACGCTCTTTATCATAGCTGCTTTAATAACGATTACAGTTATAGCAATAGTTGTAAAATTAATGAATCGTAAAAATAATTTAGCAACTAAAGAATCGAATTTAGAATAACAATTTTTCTAAACGCACATTATAATTTTAAAATTTAATAAAAAAAGCGGTCTGTTTATGAAGCTTTTCGTAAAACAGACTGCTTTTTAATTATCTATTTTAATAAATGTCTAAAATGTAAATAAATTGTAAATAATATTAAAAATTGGTATAATCTTAATAAATAATTTTGTATTAATAAAGATAGACAGAGGTGTTAGAATGATTAAAGATCCAGAAATGTTATTAAGTTTTATTAATACTAAATTAAGAGATTTTTATAAATCGCTTGATTGTTTATGTGACGATTTAAATTATGATAAAGATGAAATAATAGCTATTTTGCAAAAAATCGATTATTATTATGATGATAAAAGTAATCGTTTTATTAGTGAGGTTCAAAATGAAAAAGATTAAACAATTAATTATACTATTGTTAATTATGCCAATGCTTTTAGTTCTTAGTTCATGTTCTCATATTGATGACTTAAATGGTGAGGATGATTACACGTTAGCTACGTTAACCGATGAAGATATTATTAATAAAAATAATAGTGTATCAAGCTTTTCGATTGGATCGGCTAGTAAAAATGAATATGCTTATGTTATTAAAAAGATTTCTGGGGTTAAAGAAATAAAATCACTAAAGGTTAATAACAATCAATTAGTGATTTATACTGATTTAAAGGTTAGTAAAGGAAATTGTAAACTTGTCTTAATTAAAGATAAAAAAATTATTAAAGAATTTAAAATTAATGAAAATGATAATTTTGTTACGAGTGAAAATGGCACTTATATAATTAAATTGGCGGCTGAATCAGCCCAAATTGAATTAAAAATTAATTTAAGTTATTAAAAAATAAAGCTACTTATGCTTTATTTTTTTCTCTTTATGAAATAAATTAACGCCTAAAATTCCGCCAATGCTTGATGAAAGTAAATATACACCATATTTGATAAAATTAGCTATGTTAAGAGGATTTTTAGCAATAACTTTTACTAAAATAATGATGGTTATGATAATCAAAGATGAAATAAAACTAGATAAAAAGCCATGCTTTTTTTCAATTATACCGGTAAGTATGCCATAAATAAAGAAAATAAGGGTTCCGATAATAAATGATGTTCGATATATGCTTGCTGCCGATGAATCAATTTTTTGATTGTATAATAAAAAAGTATAAATTAAAGCTGTTATGAACAAAATAAAAAGAGAAATTAATAAAATTATTGATTTTTTTAAAAGGTATTGCATTTGTAAATATCACCACTATAATCATATGCATAAGTGAGGTAAAAAAGAAGTGATGCATAACATTTTTATAATTTTATTTAGAACCTTTATTGGTTATATCTTGCTTGTTATTTCGATGAAAGTCATGGGAAAAAGAGAAATTGGACAACTTAGTATTTTTGATTTTTTAATTGTTTTATCAATATCCGATATTATGATTATTGGCGTTGAAAATTTTGATCAAAGCATTTGGTATTTTATTGCGCCACTTGTTATGATTGTTTTATTACAAAAAATTGTTTCCTTAATTGAATTAAAATTACCTATTATTCGCGATCATTTAGATGGTGAGGAAAAAGTCATCATTAATCAAGGTAAAATAGTTTTAAAATCGATGATTAAAGAAAAATATAATATGAATGATTTATATACGCAATTACGTAATTTGAATGTGCGATCAATTGAAGAAGTGGAATACGCAATTTTAGAAACTAATGGTAAATTAAGTGTCTTTACATATGCGGAAAACAAAGAACATATTTTTCCCCTTCCCTTAATTGTTAGTGGTAAGATAAATTATGTAAATTTAAAACTGGCGGGAAAAAATAAAAAATGGTTAAAACAAGAATTAGCCAAACAAGGGATTGATGCTAAAGAAGTTTATGGTGCTTCTTTAGCAAATAATAAATTACAAGTTGTAAAATATTTGAATTAAAAAAGTTTAGATAGCACATATGAGATGCTTTCTAAACTTTTTTGTTGAAATTATTTATTTTTAATTTTAAGAAAGTGACTTTTAAAACTTGCAATCGTAAGAAGTTTTTGCCAGATGGCAAGACCTAAAACAATAATTGTGACGATTGCTGTTGCTAATAAATAAGGCATATGGCAACTTTTAAAAAGGTAAGTTAAACAAAAACCAATTAACGTTATTAAAAAAATCGATGTTAAGGCTTTAAAATCAATTCGATATTTGGTAATTTTAATTAATTGACTAAAATTAATTAAAAAGCCTAATACCATTGTTATGGTAGTTGCTAATAATACCGCATTTAATCCTATTGGTTTGATAAAAGCTAGAATAACTATTAAAAAGAGTCTAAGAAAGTTAATAATGGTAGAAGTGATAAAAACCTTTTTCGAAAACCCACATGCTTGCAAAATTCCTACAATTGGTAAATGAAGATAATAACAAATAAATAAAAAAGCTAGATATTTAATATATTTTGTTCCTTCGGTTGTGCCATATATTAAATTCATATATTCATTGCCAAAAAAATAAAGATTAATAGCTAAAATGATACTAGGAATAAGACAGAAAATAAGACTTTTTTTAATGTAGTAATGAATTGAAGAAGATTTATTTAAAGCAACAGCTTCTGATACCATAGGGACGATAGCTGTTGAAATTGCAAGTGGTAAAAAAGCAATAAAAGTTAAGAGCGGAATGGTATAAGCATCAAGAATGGTATAATTGGTTTGAATATCAGTTACCTGATATCCTAGATAACTTAAGACACTTGTGTATAAGATCGGTTCTAAAAAATAAGTAAAATTACCTAAAAGACGAGATGTTGTATTAGGAATGGCCATATCAATAATGGCCTTTTTTTCACCAGTTGTATGTTCAAAAGATGGTATAGGATATTTTTTAATCTTAATTAAACAGTAAATAATTGCACAAAGTTCCCCAAAACTTAAGGCTAAAAGGCAATAAAAGGTTGCTTTTATAATGCCAAATGGCAACATCAGATATAAAAAAATTAGGCTAAAAGATATCCGACCTATCTGTTCAACTAAATTTCCCACTGAAGCAATATCCATCTTTTTTAATCCTGCGAAGTATCCTTTTAAACCATCACTGATCCCAACCAGTAAAATTAAAGGGGCTCCCGCTAACAAAGATATGTATAAATCTTCGTTTTTTAAAAAATAAGTGGTCAAGGGTTTTAATAATAAAAGATAAATAATGAGAATAAAAAAAGATATAAATAAGGTAAATTTGCAGGCTGTATTAACTATTTTCTTTGGCGAATATTTCCTATTTACAACAGCTTCTGATACAAGTTTACTAACGGTTATATTAAGACTCATCCCGGCCATACTAATAAAAAGCATAATCGTTGGGAAGGAAAGAACATAAAGACTCATCCCTTTGGTTCCAAGCATTCTTGTTATAGCAATTTTATTAATTAAGCCTAGCAATTTGACGATAAAATTAGTTAAAATAATAATAAAAGTATTTATAAAAAAAGTATTAATTTTTTTCTTAGACACTTATTAATCACTCCATTCATTCTATTGTATGAAGAATAATTAAAAATAATTAAAGTGTTATAAAATAAAAATGTCAACAAATTTCTTTATAAATAAACATTTTTTTGATATAATATGTTGTAATTAACGTAATTAATTACACATTATAAAAATATAATAGAGGTGCTAAATGAATTATAAAGATTATATTGCTATCATTGAAGATTTTCCGGTTAAAGGTATTTCCTTTAAAGATATTACTCCCCTTATGCAAAATGGTGAGGCTTTTAAAAAAGCATGTCTTGAAATAAGTGAATTTGCTAAAAAAGTAAAGGCACAAGTTATTGTTGGACCCGAATCACGCGGTTTTATCTTTGGTTGCCCAGTTGCAAACCAATTAGAATTAGGTTTTGTTCCAGTTCGAAAACCAGGAAAACTTCCAAGAGAAGAAATAAAAGTTGAATATAATCTAGAATATGGCAAAGGTGAACTTTGCATGCATGCGGATGCGATTAAAAAAGGTGATAAAGTTTTAGTAATTGATGACTTACTTGCAACTGGTGGAACCGCAAAAGCTTCCATTGACCTTGTGGAAAAATTAGGTGGTGAAGTGGTTGGCTGTGCTTTTCTAATTGAATTAACCGGCTTAAATGGTCGTGATTTACTAAAAGGTTATGAGGTCTTTTCATTAATTAATTACGAATTTTAATATTTAAAAATCCAAAGGAGGTGGATGTATATGAATGAGCAACAACCACCAAAACAAAAAACAATTGATGATATTTTAGAATTAGCTAAAACATATTTACATGAAGAACAAAATTTAGCTTTTATTAAAAAAGCTTATGTGGTAGCTGAAGAAAAACATCGTGGTCAAATGCGTAAATCAGGTGAAGCTTATATTCAACATCCCATTGAAGTTGCCTATATTTTAACAACGTTGCACGCCGGTCCTAGCACGGTTGCGGCCGGACTTTTACATGATGTGTTAGAAGATACTGATATGACCAAAGAAGAAATGGCCGCAGCTTTTAATAAAGATGTGGCTGAAATTGTTGATGGCGTCACGAAAATTAGTAAATTAAAATATATGACTAAAGAAAAAGCTTTAGCCCATAATCATGAAAAATTATTATTAGCAATGGCTAAAGATATTAGAGTAGTTTTAGTAAAATTAGCCGATCGCTTACATAATATCCGAACAATTGAATTTCATGAAGAAACTAAACGCAAAAGAATTGCGCAAGAGACCTTAGAGTTATATGCACCTCTTGCCCATCGCTTAGGAATGTACCGGCTTAAAGCTGAACTTGAAGATTTAAGTTTTAAAGCGATTGAACCGACGGAATACTATAAAATTTTAGATGATATTTCGAATCGTAAAGCTGAACGTGAAGAAGATATCGAAATGATGATTACTAAAATCGATGAATTATTAAAAAAATCAAATATTCAAAATTATAGTATTAAAGGCCGAATTAAAAATATTTATAGCATTTATAAAAAGATTGTTAATAAAAATAAACGTTTAGAAGATATTTATGATTTATTAGCTTTAAGAATAATTGTGACATCCATTGAAGAGTGTTATCGGGTTTTAGGTATCATTCATAGTGTGTGGACGCCTCTACCAATGCGTTTTAAAGATTATATTGCGGTACCAAAAAGTAATATGTACCAATCTTTACATACAACCGTTGTTGGGCCATTTGGTAAAATTTATGAAATTCAAATAAGAACATATGAAATGGATGAAGTTGCGGAAATGGGAATTGCGGCCCACTGGGCTTATAAAGAAAATGCTGGTTATTCACCTGAAAAAGAACAAATTGAAATAACAAATAAGTTAAAATGGTATAAAGATTTAACTACCTATGTTGAAAATTCTGATCATGAAGATCCATTAGATAGTGTTATTGAAGATATTTTTAGTGCTAATGTTTATGTCTTTAGTCCTAAAGGTGACGTTTATGATTTTCCGAATGGCGCAATGCCACTTGATTTTGCTTATCGAATTCATTCTGATATTGGTGATAAAACGGTTGGAGCTATTGTTAATGGTAAAATTGTTCCATTAAGTTATCATATGAAAACAGGCGATGTAGTGGAAATTAAAACAAGTAAAACTTGTCTTGGCCCTACTCATGCTTGGTTAAAATTAGCTAAAACTTCCCATGCTAGAACCAAAATTAAAGCCTTCATTAATAAAAAACAGCGTGATGATACGGTGTTAAAAGGTTCAGAAGATTTTGCTAATATTGCTAAAGGATTAGGATTTAATCCATCGACTTTAGATGATAAAACAATTACTAACTTTTTTGCAAAAAACGGTATAAAAACAGTAGAAGATTTATATTGGTGTATAGGTAAAGGTGAAATATCAGCCTTAGCTGCGATTAACCGTCTTTTAGGTTTAACTGATACTAAACTAGATGATGAAGCAGCCTTAAAACAATATAGTGAAAGTAGTTCAAATGCCCGAAAAAGAGTTGCAAATAATGGCTATGGCATTATCGTTGAAGGACTTGATCGTGCTAAAATTCGCCTTGGTAATTGTTGCCAACCAGTATTTGGGGATGAAATTGCAGGATATATTTCCAAAGGTAATGGCATTATTATTCATCGTTTAAGTTGTCCTAATGTTGATAAAAATGGAAGTGAACGTTTTATTAATGTCTATTGGGATAAAGAGTCCCATGGCAAAGTTTTTGATACAACCTTAAAAATTGAGGCTTTTGATCGAAAAAATCTTTTAGCTGATATGATTAACATCTTAAACTCTTGTAATGTAACAATTGCTTCTGTAACGTCTAGTAAAAATCGTAATGGTGAATGTGTTGCTAAATTTAAGTTACAAGTTGCTGATTTGGCTGATTTAAATAATACGATTTTAAATTTAAATAAAATGTCCGAAATTTTTCAAATTGAAAGGCTTTATAAATAATGAAAGTTGTTGTTCAAAGAGTATTAAAGGCCTCATGTACAGTTAATAATCAAGTGGTTGGTCAAATTAATCAAGGCTTGATGCTATTAGTAGGTTTTACGCATCAAGATACTTCTAATGAAGTTTTGAAGATGGCTAATAAAATTGCTAACTTACGAATCTTCGAAGATGATGGGGGAAAAATGAATTTATCCCTTAAAAATATTAATGGTCAAATCTTATCAATATCCCAATTTACTTTATATGCAAATCCTTATAGTGGCAATCGTCCTTCTTTTGTTGATTCAATGAAACCAGACGCTGCTCTTAAACTATATGAGGAATTTAATCAAGCATTAAGAAATTTAGATATTGAGGTTGCAACCGGTATTTTTGGTGCTGATATGAAATTAGAAATTGTTTGTGATGGACCAGTAACAATTAATTTAGAATATTAGGAGGCTGTAATGTATCGTAATATTTTATTAGATTTTTTAATTACTAATAATGAAGAGTTACTAGCAAATAATTGTTGTAGTCTTTCGTTAGTAATTTTTAATTCTAAACTTAAAGGTCTTGCTAAATTATTAATTGATGAAAATACCGTTTTTGTTTATCATATTAAGAAAAATTATACTTTTAATAAGCAATATGCACTAGAAACGCTTAAAAGTACCATTGTTGAAATGGCTTTTTCGCTTAAGGAAAAAACTACGATTACATATGATATGTTGACGGAATCTTTTATTGATCCATATTATTTAAAAGATTTAAGAGAACAAACCTTTTTAGCTTTTGAATTAATTCCAATTTTTGCGAAAGATGATTTAGTTGCTGCGGTGCTTTTCTATAGTAATAACCCTAATCCTAATCTTCAAATTAGTAATGAAAAATGGTTATCATTAGTCCATAAATTATTAAATGACCTTAGCCAAGATTATTATGAAAAATGTCAATCATTAATTAATAGCCACGAACAACTTTATTTGATTGTTAAAAATTGTAATCATAATACTTTTTATTTAAATGAAAAATGTCAAAATGATTTGCAAATAAAAAAAGAAATTTTAACAGTTGATGATGAAGAATATGCTAAAATAAGTCAAATGCTTGCCTTAATGAAAAAAATAATTGTTGATGAACAAGAAATTTACTATATTTTGCCAAATGAACTTTTGTTAAATAAGGCGCAAGATGAAATTTATTTACTAGATTGTCTTAATCATCATAATTTAGGTTCCCAATTTGCGCTTATTTTTGCTAAAGATCTTGATAATAAAAATTCTTCAATTGAATTAGCTAATAAATTTGGTAAAGCGATTGATAAAGCATTACATGAAAATGTTCATAAAGTATACGAGATTGAAAAAGGGACAATTGCGATTTTAATTAACCAAAATATTGGCAAAAAAGATGCAACTAGTTTAGCATTTGAATTAAAAAGACAATATTATCTTTTAATTAATGTGCCACAAGATATCTCATCTAAAACAGATTTAATTAAACTATGTTATTATTTAAAAACTAAATTGCCTAAGACTTTTAATGTAAAAGACTATGAAAGTGATAAATTAAAAGATAATTGTGCCAAATTAGAGTGTGATAGACCTCTTGCAACCATCAATAAATTATTAATTAAAGCCCAAGATTTAGAAACAATTGGTCATATTGTAACACCAATTTTACCAGATTATGATAATATTGAAATCTATCGAATCTTTGAAAATGCAACCATTAATAATTTAGAAATGGCCTTGAAAAAAGATCTTGATCGGCCAGTATTTACTATTTTGAGTAAATCCCTTACAATTCGCAAAGTATATGAGGATTTAAAAAAAATTATTGTAAAATATCCTTTAACAAAATTAATTGTTCATGCCCCAAGAATCTATGCTCAAAGTCAAGAAGAAGTGTTTAACAATTTAGTTAAGATTAAGGAATTGGGCTTTATTATCGTTGTAGATTCTAGTATTTTTATGAATCTTGAATATAATCTTTGTTTAAAAATAGCTGATGCGGTTTTAATTAGAGAAAAAGAAGTTGAAAACTCTTTGTTAAGCGGTAATTTTGTTAATCAAAATTTTTTCCAAATGTTATATGATAATGGTATCGTAGTTATTATGGAAAAAATTCCTTTAGAAGAAGATCAAGAATTAATAAATGAATTAACTTGCTTAATTGTTGATCAATAATAAATTATACAAGGAGATCCAATATGAAAAAAGTAGGTAATTTTCTATTATCATTAATTTTACCTCGTAAAATGTATGAACATCATTCGATGAAAGTAATTTATTCCGTGTTAATTTTTTTACTTTCCGTTTTTATTGTCTTATTTTCGGTTAATTTATCGACAAAACGTTTTGTCAAAAAAGCACTAAAAGCGCCTGACTTTGCTAATAGTGAGTATGTTCTAACTAGTGATGTAGATTTTCCTGAATATAAATTAGTTCAAACAGCGAATAAAAGTGGCTATTATTTGGATGTAACAGGTGAGGAAGACTTTAAAAAAACTTATCATTTATCTTTAAATAAAGTTAATAATAGTGATCAGACGTTAGATTTAGTCATCGTTTTTGATGAAGGATGCGATTTGTTTGCAACTGATGATAATGGAGAAGAAACATATTCCATAGACCCTCGTTTAATAAATTTAAATAGTTATGTCAATCAAGAATTTGATTCTAATAAAGAATATTTATTGTTTATTTTTACTAAAAAATCTTTTTATTACCTTTATAATTTAGGTAAAGAATATGATAAAAACCATAATTTAGTAGATAATTCTAATATGGCATATGGGGGCTATGAAAAAGATAGCAATGGCAATTACATGTATTATTTACCAAATGAGAAAAATCTATCATTAGAATTTAATCCTGAATTAGATGAATTTGGTGGTTATGATACTTCAAAATGGAGTATGGAAGTTAGTAAAGATAAAACTTTAACACTTGATGGTCTAACAATTAGTGCTCAAAGACGCTTAAAGGCTGTTTATGAATATTATCTACCGGCCTCATCTTCAGAAATTGTTAAAAAAGATGACGTTTATGATTATGATTTATGGTCCAAAAAAGCCAGTGAAGGTGAAAAAACCACTATCGATGGTGTTGAATATACTGCCCGGAAAAAATATACAATTAGTTTAAGAAATGCTATTTATAATGGTGAATATGTTTATAGCAATTTAAATACCGATTCAATAAATCAAGATGGAACGAACTTTTCAACAAATGATAACATTAATGAATGTTTAGCCCAAATGATTGATTTAATGGTTGATTCAGATGCTAATATTCAAAAAAACATGTATTCTTTATTTATCATTATTATTAATGTAATTTTCCCTTTAATTTGGGTTTTAGTTACATGGCTTGTTTCACGAAAATTTGTGATGAATAAATTTAGAGAATATTATGCAATTTGTTCGATTACTTATCTTACAACTTCGGTAGTTGGTTTAATTTTAGGCTTCTTTATTAAATTTGATTCCTTAATGCTTATTTTACTAGCAATTGAATTAATTTATTATATTTTTGTTACATTTAGAATTAACACTGATCCTAAATTGTTAAATAAAGAAAGCGGTGAAGATAGTTCAAATACCCATCCAGATAACCCTGGACCAAAAGAAAAACCAGAAGTTAAATTTAATAAAATTAAATCCGATGATGCTTATCATGTAGAATAAAGTTTAGTAAATTATTCATATTTAAACTAATCATTTCATATAGTATATTGACTAAAGGAGGATTAGTTTATGAAAAAGAATCAACTTGCTTTAATCTTCTTAACTTTAATTACAATGCTTGCGGTATGGTATTTTAAATCTCCATCAGCCGAAGAAAAAGAAGATGATCCAACCATCTTTGTTACTAACACAAAAAATCAAGTTTTAACTAATATGCGTGAGGCAATTAGAAAAGAACGAAGTCAGCGTTTAAATGAATTAAATGATATTATTGCTGATGAAAATGCTAGTATAGTTAGTAAAACGGCAGCTAGCATCGAAAAAGATGAATTATCGGCTCTTTCTGAATTAGAGGCTTTGGTAGAAATTAAAGTGATGAATTTAGGCTATCAAGATGTTTTTGTCCATAGTAGTTCTAGTGGAACCGAAGTAATTGTTCTTGCTAACGAATCAAGTGCTACGGCAGCTCTTGATATCATCAATCTTGTTAGTGAAACTTTTGATAAAACAGATAATATTGTTGTTAATTTTATGACACAAGATCAATTAAACAAAGCATAAACCATAGATGATAGACCATTTTATCACTATGGTTTATCTTTTTTTATAAAAAAAGTCAAATTTAACCTTAAAATATCAAAATATGATATGATAATAATTAAGAATAATTAAGAGGAAGTTAAAATGAATAACTATTTACCAACTGAACAATATTTTAATATTAAGATTAGAAATAATTTAAATAATCATAAATTAAATGATTTTTTTGCTTTATTTAATGTAGCTAAAGCTAAAAGAAATTATTTAGTCGAAAATAATTGTTGCTATCTTAATGGTAATTTAGCCTCAGGTGAAACTATTTTAAAAAGTGGTGACTACTTAATGATCGATATTAGTAGTTTTGAACGAAATATTTATCCACCACTTGATTTGCCACTAGATATTTTGTATGAAGATGATTATTTATTGGTGGTTAATAAACCAACTAATTTTATCATTTATTCACTTAATCAAGAAGAAAATCACACGATGGCTAACATTGTTAGTAATTATTATTTGCAACATCAACTTAATCGAACGATTAGGCATTGCCACCGGCTTGATTTAGATACAACGGGTTGTTTAATTTATGCTAAAGATTTATTTACACAAAGTGCTATTGAAAAACTTTTTGAAAATCATTTAATTGAAAAAAGTTATCTTGCAATTGTTGAAGGGGAAGTTTTGACTAATAATACGATTAAAAGTGCCATTGGCAAAGATCGGCATATTAATGGTAAGATGATTATTAAAAAAACTGGACCACTATCTAAAACAACCTATGAAGTCGTTAGTGCTAATAAACGAGTATCTTTTTTGAAAGTTAAAATTGATACGGGAAAAACTCACCAAATTAGAGTTCATCTTGCAAGTATTAATCATCCTTTATATGGTGATACTTTGTATGGGGCTATATCTAATTCAAGAGTAATGTTACATTGTATAGGAATTAGCTTTATTCATCCAATTTTAGGCAAAAAAATGCAAATTATTGCTCCTATTCCTAAAGATTTTAAAAATATATTAAAAAAAGAGAACTTATCTTGTGATAAAATAAAAAATTTGTTATAATATATTGGGTGATAATATGAAAAAAGTAAAAATTTTATTATTTATCGTAATATTTTTTAGTGCATTTTTATTTACAGGATGTGAGCAAATACCTACAGATCCAAATGAAAATGAACCACCTATTTATAATCTAGATGCACCAACTAATCTTCATATAACTGAATATAGTGATAAACAAATTCTTTTCTTTAATTTAGTTGAAAATGCGGCTAATTATCAAATTAATTTTTATGTAGGACAAAAATTAACACAAAGACTTGTTGTAAGTCAAGAAGATGCGATTTTAGGTATTGTTTTAAATAACTTAGAAGCTGGTGAATATACTATTACGATTAAAGCTTTAGCAGCTGATAATTCTAGTTATTTAGATTCTAATTTAAGTGAACAATTAAATGTTACTATTACAAGTAGTAGTACTAATCCACAAAAATATACGGTTACTTTCAATAGTAATGGTGGAACTCAAGTAACTAGTCAAATTGTATCAAGTGGTAATAAAGCTAAAAAACCAACAAATCCTCAAAAAAGTGGTTATGAATTTGTTTGTTGGTTATTAAATGGGGTTGAATTTGATTTTGACACGATTATTACTAAAGACATTACTTTAGATGCCTCATGGAAAAAAAGTGATGGTGGAACAATTGATGATGATTTAATGCCATATTATGAAAGCGTTAAAGGTTTAACGGGTAGTGCTTTGAAAGCTAAACTTCGTCAAATTATTTCTAATGCTAAAACTTTAAGTTATAGTGATTTAACTAAAGATACAGGCTTACCATTTACTGATGCTGATCCTGAAAAACCAGGTAATATTATTCTTTTCTATGGCCATGTTTCGGTAAAAGCATCATCGACTTGGAATCGTGAACATGTATGGCCAAAATCACGTGGATGGTTTAAAACTAGTGGCGCAGGTTCTGATATTCATCATATAAGACCAGAAGACAAAGACGTTAACAGCCGAAGAGGTAATTTAGTTATGGGTAAAGTATCTAATGGTAAACAAAATCTTTATGATGATGGAACTTTAGGCGGATATTACGGCTCACTTTATGAACCTGTTGATAGCGTTAAAGGTGATGTGGCTAGAATCTATATGTATATGCTTATTCGTTATTCACAAACAGATAGTAGCTATCCAATTACGAATGTTATTTCTTCTATGGCATTATTATTAGAATGGCATTTAAGCGATCCAGTTGATGAATTTGAAAAACTTCGTAATGAAAGATCTTATCAAGTTCAAGGCAATCGTAATCCTTTTATTGACTATCCAGAGTTCGCTGAAATGATTTGGGGATAATATAAAACAAAAAGAACTTTATTTATGATTGCAAATAAAGTTCTTTTTGTAAAAATAAATATTTTGCCATAACATAATTGGTAGGTATGGAGGCTCCGACCGGATTTGAACCGGTGATCAGGGTGTTGCAGACCCACGCCTTACCGCTTGGCTACAGAGCCATATCAAGCCTATATAATTATATCAAATTTTATTACATTAGTCAAATAATTTAATAAATGTAATAATTGTTATTCTGATTATCTTATGATATATTCAAAGAAGTTATCTTTTAAATTTTACAAAATATTACTCTATTAAAATCTTT
>CANQDG010000018.1 GCA_947591495.1 uncultured Bacilli bacterium | reverse complement strand
AAACAAAAGTAGGAAAATATTAAAAAAATGAGAGATTTGTTATAAAACATCTCACCAGTTAAAAATTGACTCTATCTATTGTGACAAAAAATTTGTATTTTAAGTAGTGCTATGATATAATTAGAAAGATAAAATATAAGAGGAATTATCAATTATGAAAATAAATGATTTAGTTTTAGATAAATATTACGGAATAGGAATTGTCACTCAAGTTAATGATGAAAAAATTTTAGTAACATTTGACTTATTAACGCAAATTATTTATGAAAAAGATAATAAATCATTAAAACTATTAGAGGAAAGAATTATTAAATTTCTTAATAAATATTGTGTTTATGGTAATTATTCTAAAGGTGATATTATTATCGCAAAAGAGGTTAAATATACAAATCTTGAAATTGAAAATGATATGATAAGTTTTACAACTAATGATCATCGAAAAATTAAAATAGAAATTAATCCGCTTCATAATAGTTTTAAAATGATTTCTAATTCGTATGGAAGTTATAGTATTGCCAAAAGTGTTCTATGGCTTTTAAATGAACAAATCACAATGCTAAATAATCTTGAAATAACCACTTTTAAAGAAGCTAATTATTTAATTAAATTAACCTTACAATTAGTAGATAACTTTTTTAATTTAGAATTATTTAAAGAATTATCAGCTGAAATTGAGAAAAAAGAAGTTAATCATTTAATTATATATTGTCAGCGTCTTATGAGGTTAGAACTTAATGAAGCCTATAAGACTTATTTCTTATTACTAGTTGCTAATAATACAATTCATCTTCCTTCACTGTGTTTAGCATTTGAAGACAATAATGAAATTAGAGGGGTTTTGTTATGGGCTTTGAAACGAAGCACATATACTTATGAAAGTAAATTTCCTTTAAATACGTCAATTCAATTATTAAAAGAGGATCGCTGTTTTGAATGGGTTGATTTAATTGCTAAAAAGGGTG
This sequence comes from uncultured Bacilli bacterium, assembly GCA_947591495.1. Classification (GTDB taxonomy): domain Bacteria; phylum Bacillota_I; class Bacilli_A; order ML615J-28; family CAG-313; genus CAG-313. The sequence goes on along the minus strand of CANQDG010000018.1, from coordinate 38,046 downwards.
TTTATAAAAAAATTCTTAATCCAAGTGAATTAGAAAGTAAAATTTTCCAATCAATTATTCAAAATGCTGAAGACGTTATGCCATATTGGCCTTTGGTAAATGATTATATTTACCGAAGATATTATCAAAATTTAATTTTAAATAATACCAATAAAGAAAATCTTATAAAATTATTAGAACAAGACTTAGTAGAAGAGTTAGATTATGCTGCAGCCCAAAAATTAGATTTAGATACTTTTACTAAGTATACGCATTTAATGGATAGAAATACGCGAAGAGAATATGTCAAAGCCCATTATGAAGAACTTCTTAAAGTTAATCCGAAAAAAATCATTGATTTACTTGTTATACCTAAAGAGACTTGGGTAGGCTATGATGATGAACGTTATCTTATGAAAGCCGTATCTCATTTACCAAATAATCAATATTTAAAATCATTTTTAGAAAATGGTATCAATAATCGTTCTTTTTTTGAACCAGAAATCTTAAAAAATAATAAAGGATGATGCCTATGTTAGATCAAGAAATACTATTTAAATATTTTAAACCAGGATACAAAATCAGATTATATGATGAGGGCATTCTTGTCTATTATTATTTACAATATCTTCACGAAAATGAAAACTATCATATTTGCGCAATGTATATCGAAGAATATCATAATCTTGAAACTGGTGAAATTAGTTACAATAATACTAATAATTATTTAAGATATGAAATTGGCTTTGATGATTTAATAAATTATATACAAAAAACAGCTGAATTAGGTTTTGAAGAAAAATTTAATCAAGTATGTGAAGAATATCAAAAATTAACCCTTCAAAGGCAATTAAAAAAATTTACTAAAGATTTACAAAATGTATCCGATACGATCATTGCTAAAACCGAAGGTCAATTACTTGAAGGAAGTTTAATAAAATTAGAATATCATTTTAACTATAGTCGGATGGATAATGTTATTTATTTATCTTTAAAGATTGGTAATAGTAAATATTATGTTGTAAAAAATATTGGTGAATTTTTTAGAGCAATTCGCAGAAATGAAATTGTTAGTTATGGTAAACAATTAAGTTTTGTTCACCGGTTTGATAATTTTATCCCAGAAGATCAAAAAAATTTAGAAATATTAAGTGCCGTGCCATTCCATTATTATAATAGTCGCGAAATAGCATTACAACCTACAACTTTTGATTTATTATTAGAAAATATAAAAGGTAGATTCGTTTACTTTAGTGATACGCCATATCTAGTAAGATTACAAAAGGTTGATGTGGAAATAAGTGTTGATAAAGATTATCTTTTGCATACGACTTTAACAAAAGACGTTAATTTGTTAAGTACAAACAAAACATCCTATATCATGGATAAAAAGAATCATATTATTGATGTTGTTAATTGTTCAACTCAAGATAATGATTTATTCCATTTTGCTCATCAATATGAAGGAATAAATCTTAAACCAGTCTTAAAAGAATTTAAAAATCATTTCTTTATGCATTATCAAGAAAATATCAAAATAGCTCCAGAAATTACGAACGACTTCAAAGTTAATCTAATTGATATCGAAGCTTATTTTGATTATGTTGATGGAACTATTACCGTTAACACGATTCTTAAAAAGAAAGATAAAGTCCTTGAAAAAGAAGAACTTAAAAATCATTTTGATTTAAAAAAATACAATCAATATGTAACTTATCTAAGTAATATTGGTTTTGAAGATAATGTTTTAACTAAAGAAGATGCGATTTATCGCTTTTTAACAATGGATTTTACCTATCTTAAAAAAATATGTAAAGTTTATTTATCAGATAATATTGCTAATAAACAAATTGTTAAATTTAAAACTCCAAGTTTAAAGGTTGATTACCAAAATAATTTATTATCATTTTTATTAGAAAACTCGAAATTCAGTGATGATGAATTATATCAAATCCTAAAAGCTATTAGAAAAAAGCAAAAGTTTTTTGTTTTAGATAAAAATACGATTGTTGACTTAAATAGTGATGATGCTACGACTTTTGAAGAATTAGTTGAAGATTTAAAATTAAATGAAAAATCCTTAACTAAAAAGATTGAAAAACCACTATATCAATCTTTCAAATTACAAAATTATCAAACTGATATTACTTTAGATGATCACGTCCTTAAAATAATAAACGATATTGCTAATTTTAAAAATGCTAACGAACCATTACCAAACGTTTTAGCAACGCTTAGACCATATCAAATTGAAGGCTTCAATTGGCTTAAGATCTTATCACAATATGGTTTAGGGGGAATTTTAGCTGATGATATGGGACTTGGTAAAACTTTAGAAATTATTACTCTTTTAAAAAGTGATGATACTAAAATGCCATCCCTTATCGTTTGTCCTAAAAGTTTGATTTTTAACTGGCATGCCGAATTTGAAAAATTTGATCCTGATACTAAAATTAAAGAAATATATGGTTTACCAAATGAAAGAAAAGCAATCATTGATCAAATTCAAACTAATGAAAAAGTAATTTATATTACTTCATATGATTCATTACGAAATGATGAAGAACTAAAAGAAGTACAATTTAATTATTTAATTATTGATGAAGGTCAATATATTAAAAATGTTAAAGCCAAAAAGACGCAATCAGTTAAAAGCCTAAATGCTTTCCATAAATTTGCTTTAACCGGAACCCCCATAGAAAACAATGTATATGATTTATGGTCACTTTTTGACTATATTATGCCAGACTATTTACCCCCTGTTTCATCCTTTAAAGATGCTACCAATGATGATAGTTACTTAGAAAAATTAGCTAAAAAGATTGCACCATTTATTCTTAGAAGAACTAAACAAGAAGTTTTAACTGATTTACCAAGTAAATTTGAAAGAGTAATAACGGCTGAATTAACCGTAGAACAAAATAAAATATATGATGCTTATGTCTTAAAAGCTAAAGATGCTTTAAATAGTGATAATAAATTAATAGCTTTCTTATCAATTATTACAAGACTTCGTCAAATTTGTGTTGACCCTAAAACTTTTATTGATAATTATGAAGGAACAAGTGGCAAAATCGAAACTTTAATGGAGATAGTAAATGAATATATTGCTAATAATCATCGCATTCTCATCTTTTCCCAATTTGTTAGTGCCCTTGAAATAATTGAACAAAAGATGCAAGCCAACAAGATTAATTACTATAAATTAACAGGTCAAACCAAAGCTAAAGATCGGATCGATTTAGCTAATCGTTTTAATAATGATGAAAATATTAAAGTTTTTCTTATTTCCCTCAAAGCAGGTGGTACTGGATTAAACTTAATTGGTGCTGATACGATTATTCATTTAGATCCATGGTGGAATGTGGCCTCCGAAAATCAAGCTACCGACCGAACCCATCGAATTGGTCAAACTAAAAACGTGGAAGTAATTAAATTAATTTGTCGTAATACCATTGAACAAAGAGTAATTGAATTACAAAATCTTAAAAAAGATTTAATCGATAAACTTATTTCTGATGATGATTCATCAATTACTAAATTATCGAAAGAAGATTTAAACTTTATCTTAGGATAGCTTAAAAGGAGAATAAATAATGGAAAATAATTCTCAAAATCAACCATTATATACTTTTCAAAATGTATATAGTGAAAATTTGATGAAATTAGTTTTTAAAAAACAACGACATGATATCTTTTTGTTATACATCGTGGTTGCAATTTTAATGGTAGTCGTAATTGTTGTAAGTAAAATTGCTAAACTAGATTTATTATTTTATATTGGCATTGCAATGATTGGTTTATTGTCAGCTTTAGTTGTATATGTTTTTGTGCAAACGTCAATTTCTTTTAAACGTCTTAAAAAAAGTTCCGTTTATAATGCCATAATTGATGTGGCATTAGATGAGGATATAATTTCATTTCATGAGCTTGCAACCGGTTCGCTTTCTAATTTAAAATGGAGTGATTTTAAAAGCTATTGTGAATATCATGATGCAATTATTTTAGTTACGAAAAATGGGTTAACTTTTGCTTTTAGTAAAGCTAAAATTAATAATGATGAAATTATTAATTTTCTTCGTCGTAAATTTTTTGCGAATGTGGAGATTTTTAATAATCAAAAAATTAAAAAGAATAAAGATATTGGAAAATATTTAAAATAGATAAAAAAGAAAAAAGACTTTAAAACCTTTTTTCTTTTTTTCACAAAGTTTAAGATGAAATATTTGTTTAGCAAATAAATAAAAATAAAAAATAATATCTAAAATTTTAAACTTTTAATATGATATTAATTTACGAAAAAAATTTTTTGTGATAAAATAGATAAAAATAGTTATAAACTAAGGGAGAATTAAAAAATGTGTACCGCAATTTCTTTTAAAACCAATCATCATTACTTCGGACGTAATTTAGATTATGAATTTTCTTATCATGAAACCGTAACGATTACTCCTCGTAACTATGCTTTTAACTTTTTAGAAAAGGGCGTTAATAGTCATCATTTTGCGATGATCGGCATGGCTTATGTGGTTAATGATTATCCTTTATATTATGATGCCACTAATGAACATGGTTTAAGTATGGCCGGGTTAAACTTTCCAAGTAACGCTTATTATTTTCCAAAAAAGGATGGATATGATAATATTACACCTTTTGAGTTTATTCCTTGGATCTTATGTCAGTGTAAAACCACGAGTGATGCCCAAAAACTTTTAGAAAAACTTAATCTAGTAAAGATTAACTTTAGTGATAGTTTACCGCTTTCACCTTTACACTGGATGATTTCGGATGCGGAAAAATCAATTGTGGTAGAATCAGTAAAAGATGGATTAAAGATTTATGATAATGATTTTAAAGTTTTAACCAATAATCCCCCTTTTCCATATCATGCTTTAAACGTTACTAATTATATGAGTCTTACCCATAAAGATCCCCAAAATAGTTTCGCTGAAGATTTAAAATTAACTACTTATAGTAGAGGTATGGGAACTTTAGGACTTCCTGGTGATTATTCATCAAGTTCACGTTTTGTTAAGGCTGTCTTTGTTTTACATAATAGTAAATGTGCAAGCGATGAAAATGCTAGTGTAAACCAATTCTTTCATATATTAGATGCGGTTAGTCAACATAAAGGCTGCGTAGCAGTTGGAGAAAAGTTTGAATATACCATCTATTCATCATGTTGTAATACTGATTTGGGTATTTATTATTACACTACTTATGAAAATCAACAACCAAATGCGGTATCTTTATTTAATGAAAATTTAGATAGCAATAAGTTGATTAATTATCAATTAAACGATAAAATGATTGTAAATCATCAAAATTAATTAATGATTGGAGGTGCTTAACTTGGCCATTTTAACATTAAAAGATATTGGTAAAATTTATGTTTCAAAAAATAATGTGGCGGTTGGAATAAGAGGCGTAAATTTATCATTTGAACGAGGTGAATTTGTAGCCATTACCGGTAAATCAGGTAGTGGTAAATCAACGCTTTTAAACGTTATTAGTGGAATAGATACTTATGAAGAAGGCGAATTATTAATTGAAGGTGAGTCTACTAGCCATTACACCCAAGAAGATTTTGAAACATATCGCGAAAAATATATTTCTTTTATCTTTCAAGATTATAACATTATGGAAAGTTGCACGGTTTTACAAAATGTTGAACTAGCGCTTTTACATATTAAAGATCCCAAAGAACGAAAAAAACAAGCATTAGCTTTATTAGATCGTGTTGGCATGACTAGCCATTTACACCATAAAGCTAGCAAATTATCAGGGGGACAAAAACAACGAACCGTTATTGCAAGAGCCCTAGCTAAGAATAGTCCAATCATTTTAGCCGATGAACCAACCGGTAATTTAGATTCGACGACTTCTCAAGAAATAATGGCCTTGCTAAAAGAAGTGTCACAAGATAAATTATTAATTGTTGTAACACATAACTTTGAAGAAGTTGAAGCTTATGCAACAAGACATATTCGTATTTTTGATGGTGCTATTGAATTTGATCATCAATTAAAAACCTTTGAAAGGGTTGATACGCCTATCAATAATGATCAACCAAACATTCCAAAAACGCAAACGACGCTTAAAAATAGCTTTTTACTTGGAAAAATAATGGTTACTTCCCGACCTAAATTATCAATTTTTATGGCTTTATTTTTAATAATTGGTCTTTTAGCTTTATATTTTGTGGTTGCTTTAATGTATGAACCATTAACAAGTGGCTTTGAAAAAAGCTATATGTTTACACCGACTAATGGAAGAGTGGTGTTGACTAATAAAAATGGTAAGGCCTTAACTGATGAAAAATTAGCTGAACTTGCACGTAATACAAAAGCAACTGATTACCTTCATTATGATAAACTTTTAGATGAATATTATATGTTAGCAAATCCTTATAATTTATATGATGATCATCAAAGTATAACAGTAGTTAATCCGATTGAAATAGAATATACATATTTAGAGATTGCTAAAGTTGGCAAAAAGATTAAGGGACGCTATCCTGAAAAAAAGACAGAAGTCTTCTTATATTTACCAATTTCCGTCAAATCATATTTTGAATTAGAAAATTTATATAAAATAGGCAGTAAAATTGCTTTAAGTGGGGTTTCTAATTATGAAATAGTAGGTTATAAATTTTTCTATGATAACAATAAAGTTGCTAAAGCCGTATTAACCAAAGAAGGATTTGAAGAACTGAATGCGGCTCAATATTTACTTTCTAATAGTGATGTTCAACTTAGCTTTGATGTAGAAATGGTTGATCAAAATGGTAAAACGGCTAATTTTACCTATCAAAATATTAAACCAACTAACAGTTTAGAAGATGATAAAATTTATGTTAGTGATAAAGCATATAACGAAGCGTTAACAAACCTTGGCAGTAGCCTTGGCCAAATTAACCTTAATTTAACGGCTAATTATTATGAAAGATCATATTATAATTATCAAGGTATCGATGATATTTATTATGCTAGTCAAACTTTTGATCAAACAAATTTGGAAGAGTCGCTTAATAGTAATGAAAATGTGGTTGATGGTTCCACAATATATATTAGCACAACTTCATTTGCTAAAATAGCAACTGAAATTTTACAAAATAGTTATCATCAAGCATCGCTTTTTTATAAAAACAATAGCGAGGCTAAAAAAGCCATCAAAGAACTCAATGAACTTGGTTACATAGCAGTATTATCCAATACGACTTATGCTAGAGGTTTAGATGAAATGATTGTTTATACAATTTTATCAATAATTGTTCTTATAATGTTTGCTTTATTGATTATTTTCTTAGCCTTTTTTATCAATCTATGCACAAGCCGAACCTTAATTGCTTTTAAAGATGATATTGCAATTATGCGCTCAATGGGAATTAGAGGAAAAGAAATTCGGCTGGCAATGTATGCTAGGATGTTTCTTTGTTTAATTCCTGCCTATGTTGTTTTATTTATTTTAGCGCTTGTAATTTACTTAAATCCTGTAACTAATCATTATTTTACTTTTTTATATCCTTGGCATTATTTATTAATTATTTTAGGAATGCTTTTAATGACCTTTAGAATAACCCAAAAACAAACTAAGAAATTATACAAGATGAGTGTTAAAGAGCAACTTAAAGGAGATAACCTATGATTAAGTTAGAAAATGTTAATAAATATTATAATAAAAAGAAATCAAACGAAATTCATGTGCTTAATAATATTAGTTTAGAATTACCTAGTAAGGGAATGGTTGCCATTTTTGGTAAAAGTGGTTGTGGTAAAACTACATTGCTTAATACAATTGGTGGACTTGACAAATATCAAAGTGGTTCAATTACGATTGATAATCAAGATTTAAAAACTAATCCCGATGAAATTAGAAACCGCTATATTGGTTATATCTTTCAAAATTATAATTTAAATCAAAATGAAAATTGTTTTGATAATGTAGCTGATGCATTATACCTTTGTGGGCTAAAAGATCCACATTTAATTGAAAAACGCGTAATGATAGCCTTACAAAATGTCGGAATGGAAAAATATCGTAATCGCTATCCTAATACGTTATCTGGTGGACAAATGCAACGCATTGCCATTGCCCGAGCAATCGTTAAAAATGCGCATATTATTTTAGCCGATGAACCAACCGGTAATCTTGATGAAGCTAATACGATTATGATTATGGATTTATTAAAAAAACTATCCCAAAATCATTTAGTAATCCTTGTAACGCATGAGGCGAATTTAGTTGATTATTATTGTGATCAAGTGATTGAATTAAAAGATGGTTCAATTAAGGATATCAGAAAAAACGATGTAACTAATGGTTACATCGCCCAAAAAAAGACCGATATTTATTTAGGAGAACTAAATAACACCAAAATAACGATGCCTAATGCGGTTATTGATTATTACGGACCAAATTTAGAAAAACCAACTAATCTTCGCATCGTTAATCATCAAGGTAAAATCTATTTACAAATTTTAGATAATAATGTTAGTATAATTGATGAAACTAGTGAAATTAAATTAAAAGAAGGTCGGTTTGTCAACCAAAGTCAAGAAATAGCATCATCTAATTTAACCATTCAAGAATTAGATACGCCTAATACTTTATCATATGGTAAATTATTTAATCTTTCGCGTGCTATTAAAGAAGGCTTTTTTGAAAATTTTAAAAAGGTTAAACGTTTCAAAAAATTGCTTTATATTGTTATGCTTATCTTTGCGATTGTTATGGTCGTTATGTGTGCCCACTTTTCGACTAGTATTCAAGAAATTGCTAAAATCAAAGATTCTTATAATCATCATACTTTTTATGTTTATACCCCCGATCAAAGTATTTCCTTAAAACTACAAGCCTTATTAGATAATGAAGAAACTTGTGTTGATGATGTATGGGTAAGCAATATGAATGAATTTGGTGATACTTATTTTACTTTTAATATTAATTTATTTGAAAGTTTTAATGGTAATAGCGATTATGGTTTATTAACTCATGGTGCTATTTTAGACCAAGATTTAGCTACTAATAAGAAAATCCTTGCGACAAAAAGTGATAAACTTTCGCAAAATGATATAATTTTATCTTCAAAAAGTGCTGATCTTTTAATCGAATCATCTAGTTATAATTACATTAGTAAATATAATGATTTAATAGGTCTATATTGCAACAATTTTCCAATAGATGGCCAGTCTCTTAAAATAGGAGCGATTGTTGAAGAAGATGATCCAGCCATTTATTTGTCAAAAGATATGCTTTGTGCATATATTTATCATAATATATTGAAAGTTCCCATCTATCAAGCAAGTCGTTTTGACTTTGATTTAAATGATAACGATGCCATCTACTTAAATAAAGATTATAATGGACCTTTTCAAATAGGAGAAGAAATTTTGCTACAAGGTGAAACTTTAACCTTAAAAGAAATGTATTATAATGCCATCCCTTATGAAGGATATCTTTTCATGCAAAACATTGAAAAACTTGATATGGAAAGTTACTTTAAACAACAATTAAATCAACAAGATTCTACTTTAGATGAATTGATGGATGAACAATATTATACTTATTATGATTATTATTTTGAACAAGCCGATGATTATCTTGAATGGTTATATCAAATGGGATTAAGCAATTTTGCCATTTGGGCATATCAAACCAAAGCTAGTGATTTAGCAAAATATTATTATTTCATTGAAGAAGATACTAATTATCAAAGTAGCTATAAAGAAGAATATTTATTTTATTATTATGCCCTTTTATATAAAAAAAATAATGGCCATTATCCAAACCATGATCAATTTGTTAGGGACAATGTTGCGACAATCCTTCTTAGTGATATCGAAAAACAATTTAATAATTTAAAATTGATGTATAATTATGTATATGATAATTCTTATGCTAATAGTTGGTCAAAGACTAACGCTTTATTAGTAAGTGATGATACTTATTATAGCCTTGCAAGGCAAGTAGGTGAAACTGATTCAAAATTAATAACGCGATATCAATCATTTTATTATGATGAAGCCATTCCTAACACATATCGACAAGTTGACTTAAACTATGAAGAAGTAATTGTTAGTCCACTTTATAATGGTAGTTACACGCTTATACATTCAAGCAATCCAAACCGGACTTTAAGTTATTTAGAAGATATTACCAAAGATATTGATTTAACTGACTTATACATTACTGCTATTTTAACTCCCGAACTTGTCTTTGATAATTTAATTATTGATAGGCTCGAAAGTATTATTGTAAGACTAATCTCCTTAATTGTTTTATTAGTAATTACGTCGATTTGTATGTATTTTATTATGCGTTCTTCTTTAATGTCACGTATCAAAGAAGTGGGAATTTATCGTGCAATTGGCGTTTCAAAACGCAATATGCTATTTAAATTTTTCATTGAAACAATGGTGCTAGTCACTTTAAGTGTTGGAATTGGGTGGTTAGTGATGTCTGTTTTATTAGGTATTTGGAATGCTAACTCTGATATTGCTAGTCAATTTTTATATTATCCTTTCTGGTTAGCAATTGTAGTTGCCCTTTTATTATATGGTATTTGTATCATTTTTGGATTGTTACCAATTATTAAATTATTGCGAAAAACCCCAAGTGAAATTTTAACCAAATATGATATTTAATTAAACTTTTTTAAATAATTATCTAAATAGATGGTCCAATCAGTAGCGTTTTCTTCACTAAAGAATTGATACAAAAAAGTAATCATAAACTGTTGTCTTTTTAAGGCTTCGGCTTTGCCATCTTTTGTAAACATTAGGTTAGGAAGCCTTAATAATTTTTCAAAGAAGTGGCCGATTCCAGTAGTTTGCGTGTAGGATGAAAGCGCGTGATAATCAGCATCTAAATTAGGAAAAATTTCATTAGCAAAAAAGGGACGCTTAATTGATAAACTATAAGCATAAGTGCGAAGAATACCTTCAGCACCTAAAGCATCACACATATCAGCATCGGATACAATTTGTCCTTCTATGGTTTTAGGCATCTTTCCTAAAAGGCGATTATGATAACCAATTTGCGCAATTTCAGCAAGCACAATCTTTTGCATGTTTAAATCAATTTGACATTCTTCCATAATCTTGGTAGCATTTATTAGTGTCTGATGATTATAAAGTTTATAATCATCAACATCATGAAGAAGTGCGATAAGACTTACTAAAGTTTTATCAACGTTATAATTATTTGCTATTTTTAATGCTAAATGATAAACACGCATTATATGATCCATTCCATGACCAGAGTTATCATTTTTTACAAGTTCATTTACTAAATTTTTTACCTTATCAATCATTAAAATTCCCCTTTATTAAAATATGTTTTAATTATACTATAAAAAAATATTTTTGTCTTTTGATATCAAAAAAAATCATTCTTTGATATAATAAGCCTAAATAGTAGTATAAATGAATAATCAAGGAAAGGAAAAATCTTTATGAAAAAAATTTTAGTAGTCGATGCCCAAGGCGGTGGCTTAGGACGTCAAATCATAACAGCCTTAAAAGAAGCAAAGATTGAAGCCTCCATTATTGCAACAGGAACCAATAGTATGGCCACTAACAATATGTTAAAAGCCGGCGCTGACCATGTGGCAACTGGTGAAAATGCCATTATGGTATGTGCTAACAAAGCCGATATTATTGTAGGCCCATTGGGAATGGTTATTGCGCAATCAATGTATGGTGAAATATCGGCTCAAATGGCTTGTGCCATTGGCCAAAGCGCCGCACCTAAGATTTTAATTCCTTTTAATAATTGTGAAAACATCGTAATTGGCTTAAAAGATGATTCGATGGCAAATTTAATTAATAGTGCTGTTACTCAAATTAAAACAATTCTTAATAATAATTAGCTAGAATATTTGACGAGCAGCTTAATTTATGATAAAATTACTTTAACGATAAGCATGAAGCTTATCAAATAAATGTCATGAAGGCATACTTTGGTAAAGAAAAACTAACCCAAAGTATGCCTATTTTTTTGGAGTAAACAATGGAAAAAACTAATAATCTACATCATTATCACAAATATCGTAAAAAAAAGTTAATTATCATTTTAATCCTTTGTTTGATTTTATTACTTTTGATGATCTTATCATTGATGGTTGGCTCGACCAAAATGGGATTAATAAATATGATTAAAGCTTTTTTGGGAAAAGGCGAAAGTTTTGATACGATTATTATTTGGCAAATTCGTATGCCTAGAATGCTTGCGGGGGTAATTGCAGGTTCTGGTTTAGCACTGGCAGGATGCATCATGCAAACCATCTTGAAAAACCCCATGGCCTCCCCTACCACTCTTGGAGTTAGTAATGGAGCTGTTTTTGGTGCCAATTTAGCAATTATTGTTTTAGGATGTGGCGCAATTAGCACCACACAGGGCATTAATATTAACCTTAATAATCCTTATCTTACAACGATTTGCGCTTTTGTTTTTGCAATTTTATCTGCCCTTATCATTTTACTACTTGCACGAAAAAGTAAATACTCAGCGGAAGTCGTTGTGCTTGCGGGCGTAGCACTTGGTTCATTATTTTCGGCTGGAACCACGATTATTCAATACTTTGCCGATGATACTAAACTTTCATCAGCGATTTTTTGGACCTTTGGTGATTTAAACAATGCTACATATGTCGAAAATTTAATTATGTTTATCATTATTATCGTTGCATTTGTTTACTTTTATTTGATGCGTTTTGCTTATAATAGTTTAACAAGTGGTGAAGATGTTGCTACAAGTTTAGGAATAAATGTTAAAAAAATTCGCTTTATTAGTCTTTTACTATCATCATTAATTTGCGCTGTTTGTGTGGCCTTTTTAGGTATTATTGGTTTTGTCGGTTTAATTGCCCCTCATATCGCTAAAAAATTAGTAGGCAGTGATCATGGCTATTTATTGATTAGTGCGATGTTAATTGGTAGTATCATCTTATTAGTGGCTGACTTTTTGGCTAAAATTTTAATAAAACAAGTTTCACTACCAATTGGAGCAATTACTTCACTTTTTGGGGCTCCCCTTTTCTTAATGCTTTTAATCAAAGGTAAACGAGGTGGTTATAATGCTTAAAGTAGAAGATTTAACCTTTCGTTATCAAAATACATTAGTTTTAAAAGAAATAAATTTTACCATTGAAGATGGGGATATTGTTGCTATTTTAGGAGCTAATGGAGCTGGTAAGTCTACTTTATTAAAATGCCTTAATCATATTTTAAAAAGTGAGGAAGGAACAATTAAAATAGATGAATCTAATTTGGCTTTATTAAAAGATAAAACAAAAGCTCAATTAATAAGTTATGTGCCCCAAGAAATTATTTTTGGTGATTTTACGGTTTTTGATGCGGTATTGATGGGAAGAACCCCTTATCTACGTTTTGAATTAAAAGAAGAAGATTTAATGATGACCAATCAAATCTTAGAACGTTTCCATCTTTTAGATGATGCGTTAAAGAATGTTAATACCTTATCAGGTGGCCAAAAACAAAAAGTTGCAATTGCTAGAGCCCTTGTACAAGATGCCAAAATAATCTTATTTGATGAACCTACTAGTAATCTTGATTTAAAAAATCAATTAGAAATAGGCGCTCTTATTAAAAAAATTACCACTAACGATAAAATTACCGTTGTAGCAATGCATGATTTAAATATGGCCATTAGGCTTGCTAATAAGTTCTTATTTTTAAAAAATCATCAAGTTTATGCATATGGTTCTAGCAAGATTATAACCGCTAAACTCATTAAAGAAGTTTATGACTTAGATGTTGAAATAGTTGACTTTAACCAAACTAAAATGATTATCCCAAAGGAGGAAAACGATGATGAAAAAAACTAAAATAATTCTTATAATAATCTTAACTTTATGCACCTTAACTAGTTGTGTTAATCAAAATGAAAAAACTAGTTATGAAATAACCGATTTACGAAATCGCACAACTTTGGTGCCTGATGAGGTAAACCGTGTTGTTTGTATTGGGGCTAGTGCCCTTCGTCTTTATAGTTATGTAGGTGATTTAACTAAATTAGTAGGAGTTGAAGAATTTGAAAAAGGTCAAACGGCGCCTGTTAGACCATATAGTTATGCATATCAAGACTTCTTTATGCAACTTCCTTCAATTGGTGCAGGTGGACCTAATGCTAGTTATGATGCTGAGGCTATCATGAAAGTTACACCGGATGTTATTTTTTCCTTATATGATGATGTGGACGGAATGAATAATTTAGCCAAAAGAACAGGTATACCAGTTGTTTGTTTAAGTTATGGTGGCTCAGATCCTTTTAGTGAACAAGTATATCAATCACTTAGCTTAATTGGTAAAATAGTTCATAATGAAAATAGAGCTAATCAAGTTATTAATTATATTAAAGAAATAAAAAGTGATTTAAATAATCGCACCAAAGCCATCAAAGATGAGGATAAACCAACTGTTTATTTAGGAAATAATACTTATAATCGTGGCAAAGGAACATTTGGTGATACTTTAGTAAACTATGCTTGTTTTCGTGAAATTAATGCTAAAAGTGTTTTAGCCGATATGAGTTTTCCTACTAATAATCCAACACTTGATTATGAAACTTTATTGCGACTTAATCCTGATTTAGTTTTTATTGATATTGCTAATGTTCCAACATTACAAAACGAATATGAACAACATAAAGCGATTTTTTCTAAACTTCAAGCCTTCCAAAATCAACAAGTGTATCTACAAATGCCATTTAATCAATATTATACCAATTTAGAAATTGCGCTAGCAGATGCTTATTATATTGGTAAAGTGGTTTTTCCTGATGCTTTTGTTGATATTGATGTTACAATCAAATTTAATGAAATATGTTCAACGATGTTAAATAAAGAGTTTGACTACTATCAAAAAGTAACTGAATATTTCGGACGTGGCTTTGGTCAACTAACATTAAGTTAAATTTAAAAATTATAATGTATCTTTTGCAAAAACCCAAGATTTTTGTTATAATTAACATAAGTACTGGATAATAAGAATTAACAAAGGAGAAAATATGACTCAAGCAAAAGAAATAAAAGAAGCCTTCTTAACCGGAGAACGGGCTCTTTTTATGGCCCAAGACTTAAAAATCGATGATACTATCTTTGATAATGGTGAATCACCACTTAAAGAAAGCCGTAATATTGAACTATATAATTGTATGTTCAAATGGAAATACCCCTTATGGTATGCTAATAATATTCAAGTAATTGATACCCATTGGTTTGAAATGGCAAGAGCTGGTGTATGGTATACTAATAATATTGTGGTAAAAAATGCTTTAATTGAAGCACCTAAAAATTTTAGGCGAGCTAAAAAGATTACCTTAGAAAATGTTACCATGACTAATGCTCAAGAAACTCTTTGGCAATGTGAAGATATTAAAATTACTAATTTACAAGCTCATGGAGATTATTTTTTAATGAATTCGCATAACATTGAAATCACTGATTTAAACTTAGTTGGCAATTACCCCTTAGATGGTGCGCAAAATGTTACAATTAAAAATTCCAAGTTTTTATCAAAAGATGCTTTTTGGAATTGTCAAAATGTTACCATTTATGATTCATTTATTTCTGGTGAATATTTAGGCTGGAATTCAAAAAATTTAACTTTGATTAATTGCACCATCGAAAGTTTACAAGGAATGTGTTATATTGACAATCTTAAATTAATTAACTGTAAACTCCTTAATACCACGCTTGCTTTTGAATATTCTAAAGTTGATGCCCAAATAGTTAGTAAAGTTGACAGTATTTTAAATCCAACTAGTGGTCGCATAATCGCGCGTCAAATTGATAAATTGATTATGGAAAAAGACAAGATTGATCCAAGTAAAACCATTATTATTTGTGAAAAGAACAAAGATGAATAAAGAAGGTGCAATCATGAAATATGATTTTGATCAAGTAATTGATCGAAGAAAAACAAGTGCTTGTAAATGGGATATAGGTCCTAATGAATTACCAATGTGGATTGCGGACATGGATTTTAAAACCGCACCCGAAATTATCGAAGCCATTACTAAAAGAGTCGAACAAGGAATCTTTGGATATACAAACGTGCCAGATGGCTGGTATGATGCTTATCTTAATTGGTGGAAAACTTATCATCAATTTACCATGCAAAAAGAATGGTTAATTTTTTCAACGGGCGTTGTTCCAGCTATTTCTAGTATTGTGCGTAAATTAACTACGCCGGCTGAGAAGGTTTTAATTCAAACGCCTGTTTACAACATTTTCTTCAATTCAATTCTTAATAATGGACGTTTGGTTGTCGAAAATGAATTGTTATATGATGGTAAGAATTATCAAATTGACTTTCCAACCTTAGAAAAACAATTAGCCGATCCACAAGTTCAATTAATGATTCTTTGTAATCCCCATAATCCGATTGGCAAAATTTGGGCAAAAGAAGATTTAGAAAGAATTGGCATGCTTTGTGAAAAATATCATGTTACAATCATATCAGATGAAATACATTGCGATATTACCGATCCGGCTAAAGAATATACGCCTTTTGCTAGCATTAATAGCATTTGTCAAAATAATAGTATTACTTGCCTTTCCCCTAGTAAAGCGTTTAATCTGGCGGGATTACAAAGCGCAGCCGTTGTGGTTGCCAATCCCGTGCTTCGCCATAAAGTATGGCGAGCTTTAAATACCGATGAAGTTGCTGAACCTAATGCTTTTGCCATTGAGGCAACGATGGCAGCTTTTAATAAGGGACGAAACTGGCTAGAAGCATTAAAAAAATACTTATACGATAATAAACAAAAAGTTCAAGCCTTTATCAAAAACGAACTTCCAATGATTAAATTAGTTTCATCTGATGCAACTTATCTTCTTTGGTTAGATTGCCAAAGACTAAATGTTTCATCTACTACTTTAGCATCTTTTATCAGAGAAAAAACGGGCTTATATTTATCTAGTGGACTAGTCTACGGCCAAAATGGTGATAGTTTCTTAAGAATGAATATTGCGTGTCCGAAAGTTTTATTAGAAGATGGTCTAGAAAGATTAAAAAAAGGAATTGACCTTTTTTTAGAAAAGTCATAATGTATTATACTGAATATTTTTTTCCGATAGGAACCATTGTTTTAACAAGCGATGGCAAATATCTTACAGGCTTATGGTTTAAAAATCAAAAGCATTTTCCAGCTAAAGTCTATGAAAATATAAAATGTGATGATTTAGTTATTTTTAAACAAACAATAACTTGGCTTAAACAATATTTTAATAAACTAAATCCCCCCATTAACATTTTACTTAAACCAAAAGGAACCTCTTTCCAAGAAAAAGTTTGGCAACTATTACAACAGATTCCATATGGTAAAGTCTTATCTTATAAAGAATTAACTAAGCAATATTTAGACACATATCATCTTAACAAAATGTCAAGTTTAGCGATTGCTAGAGCAGTTAGCTATAATCCGATTAGCATTATTATTCCTTGCCACCGCGTTATTGGCCAAAATGGTCAATTAGTGGGTTATGCAGGCGGAATTGAACGTAAACAATTTTTATTAGAACTTGAAAAAACTTTAAAAAGCTAAAGTTAAATGAACCCTATTGTTAGATACAAGAAGGGTTCTTTTTTATTTAAAAAGATTAAATTGGGCAATAGGTCATTTGATGTAACATAAATTTGGTTATTGCATAAAATACATTGAAAATAGATATTGATAGGAGGAGAAAACAATTTTAAATCAAAAACTAGAAAAATTAATTGATGATTTAAGAATCTATTGTTATCCTACTTATTTTAATGAAAAAGTTACATTAAGAAAATTAAAAAAAGAAATGCGTTACATTTTTAAATATTTTAATAAATTCCAAAAAGCAAAATTAAATTTTTTAACAAAACTACCCAATATTATTGAAATTCTTGATTTTGATTTAGCTTCTTTCATACAAAATGATCCAGCCGCCACTTCTAAAGCGGAAATAGTTTTAACCTATCCAGGATTTTATGCCATTTTTGTTTATCGCTTAGCTCATCAATTAGCGCTTGATGGTGAAACTATTTTACCAAGAATGATGACAGAAATCGCCCATAGTAAAACCGGGATTGATATTCACCCTAGTGCCATTATTAAAAAAGGCTTTTTTATTGACCATGGCACCGGGATTGTTATAGGAGAAACGGCGGTAATTGGTCAATTTGTTAAAATTTATCATGGTGTAACTTTAGGTGCTAAATCGGTTAAAAATAAACCATCCCAAGAAGGATTAAAGCGCCACCCAACCATTCTTGATGGTGTAACCCTTTATGCTAATTCGACCATTTTAGGTGGTGATACGATTATAGGTGAAAATGTAATCGTGGGAAGTAATACTTTTATAACAACTTCCATTTCAGATAATCAAATTGTAAAACTTAATAATAAAAATTACTTAATTGAAAAACTAAAGAAGGATGAAAAATGACATTTTATAACTCTATTGAAGAATTGATTGGTCATACACCAATCGTGCGACTAAAAAAATTAGAAAAAGTTGCTAATCTTAAAGCTCAGCTTTTTGTCAAATTAGAAAACTTTAATCCAAGTGGTTCAATCAAAGACAGGATAGCTAAAGAAATGTTAGATGAGGCCATCGCCCAAAAATTAATCAATCAAAATACAACCATCATTGAAGCAACTAGTGGTAATACGGGAATTGCACTAGCGATGCTTTGTGCTACAAGAGGATACCCCCTAATCTTAACGATGCCTGATACAATGTCAAAAGAAAGAGCAATTCTTTTAAAGGCCTTAGGAGCCAAAATTATTTTAACAAATGGTAAAGATGGAATGTTAGGAGCCAAAGAAGCAGCCCTTAAATTACATAAAGAAATCCCCAATAGTTATTTAGTTAATCAATTTGCTAATTCGGGAAATGTTATGGCTCATTATAAGACAACGGGCCCTGAAATTTATGATAGTTTAGATGGTCAAATTGACTATTTAGTTGTAGGAGTAGGAAGTGGTGGAACGATTAGTGGAACGGGTAAATACTTAAAAGAACAAGTGCCAACCATTAAAATAATTGCGGTAGAACCTGCTAGATCGCCGGTTTTATCGAAAAACTATAAGGGAAAACATAATATTCAAGGAATTGGTGCTGGTTTTATTCCAGAAATTCTTAATCAACAAATCTATGATGAAATAATCGCGGTTGATGATGAAGACTCCTATCAAAAAGCCCGAATGCTTGCTAAAGTAGAAGGCATCTTAGGTGGCATTTCGGCAGGAGCTATTTTGCATGCGGCGCTTTTAGAGGCTAGCCTTGAAGAAAACACTAACAAAAAGATTGTAGCAATTATACCTGATGGTGGCGAAAAATACTTATCTACGCCCTTATTTGATGAATAAAGTAATAAAATAGTTAGTTTTATTACTTTTTTACTATTAAAAAGTTTGACAAGCAAAAATTTAAGTGATATCATAAAACTAATAAAAAACAAAAATTATTATCAAGGAAAACAAAATGACAAACGAAAAATATCAAAATGTTCAACATTCGATTGCTCCATTTTATGATAAAGATTCAACTATTTTAATCTTAGGTTCATTTCCATCGGTTAAATCACGTGAAACCAACTTTTTTTATGGTCATCCAAAAAATCGCTTTTGGCAAGTTTTAGCTTTTATTTTTCAAGAAGATGTTCCTCAAACAATTGATGCTAAAAAAGCTTTCTTAAAAAAGCATCATATTGCACTTTGGGATGTTATTGCCAGTTGCCAAATTATTGGTTCGCAAGATCGAACAATCAAAAATGTTAAAGTTAATGATCTTCAGCTAATTTTAAATACCTCGATGATTAAAAAAATTTATACTAATGGTCAATTAGCTAACGAATTATATGAACAATATTTAGCACCTAGCATTAACTGCCCCAAGATTAGTCTTCCATCAACTTCACCTGCTAATGCGCGCTATTCATTGCGACAGTTAATTGACAAATGGCAAATTATCAATAATTAAAAGGAGAAAACAAATGAAAACAAGTGGCGTTTATAGTATTTATCATATTATATACATTATCATCGCTTTAATTTTAATGGCTGTTGGGCTTATCCTAACTAAAAAATTAGCAACCTCGCAAAAGGCTAAGAATTTAATTATTAAAATTAGTGGTGTTATCTTACTTATAACGATTTTGATCAATCGTTTTACCGTAACTTATTATGATGTTATTATCAATAAACGTGTAGGATATAGTTTCTTAAATCTTATACCTAATACATTTTGTGGGCTTGCTTCAATCGTTTTATCAATTACAATTATCTTTGGTAAAAAGGATCATTTAGTATTACACTTTATTGGTTATTTAGGCTTTGTTGGAGGATTAATAACAATTTTTTATCCTGATTTTTTAGATAGCCAAGCCTTTTTTGATATTAGATCACTTACGGGGCTTCTTCATCATACTTTGATGGTTTGGATTGTTCTTGTTTGTTTAATGACGAAATATTTTATTCCATCTTTTAAAAAGTGGTATATTTTTCCTTTAGGCTTTTCTTTAATGATGACCTTGGGAGTTTTGGAACTTGATTGCTTCAAGTTTGCAACGGCCATGCAAATTCAACATCCCCTATTAGAAAGTTTACCAATCTTAACATCATGGTATGTAATAGGCATATTAGAAACACTTGGTGTTTTGGTCTTCACGATACTTTATGAGCACTTAGTAAATAAAGTTTCGTTTAAACAACTTTTTAAAATAAAAGATAAAGCTAAAGATTAATTAAAAGTAAATTAATGCACAAATATTTAAAATTATGCTATAATAAACATAAAATATAACAATAGAGGTATAAAAAATGACCGATTTAGAAGCACTTGCTGAATTAATTTTTCCTGACATTACTGACACAATTGATGATTTAGAAAAACGTTATCCAAAAAGACAATTAAATAATGGCGCAATCGTTGCTCGTTTCGCTCCTTCACCAACTGGTTTCTTGCATACAGGCAGTCTTTTTGCAACTTTAATTGCTTGGCGTTTTCCCGCTCAAACATCAGGAGTTTTCTTCACAAGATTAGAAGATACCGATACCAAAAGAGAAATCGAAGGTTCAGGTGAAGAATTACTTAAACAATTAGAAGCTTTTGGCATAGTTCCTAATGAAGGATATATGGGCGATTATGAAAAAGGTAATTATGGACCATATAAACAAAGTAATCGTGCTAATATTTATAAAACTGTTATTAAAGATTTTATTAAAAAAGGCTTAGCTTATCCATGTTTTTGTTCAAGTGAAGAAGTTAATGAATTAAGAAAATACCAAGAAGCCCATAAACTTAATCCTGGTTATTATGGTCAATATGCAAAATGTTCAACTTTAGATCCAAAAGTTGCAATGCAAAGGATAAAAAATCATGAACCATATGTTATTCGTTTCCGTTCACAAGGCAATTATCAAAATAAAATAAAAATTACCGATTTAATCAGAGGAAATCTTGAACTTGCCCAAAATGATCAACATATCGTTATTTTGAAAAGTGATGGGCTTCCAACATATCATTTTGCTCATTTAGTTGATGATCATTTCATGCGAACAACGCATGTTACAAGAGGGGAAGAATGGTTACCAAGCCTCCCAATTCATTATGAATTATTTGAAGCTGCAGGCTGGGAAAAACCTAACTATGCTCACCTTCCGGTTATTATGAAACTTGATAATGGTAGTAGAAGAAAACTTTCAAAAAGAAAAGATCCAGAAGCATCTGTTTCCTATTTTCTTGAAAATGGTTATCCAGTTGAAGGTGTGTTAGAATATTTAGTTACAATTGCTAATTCTAACTTTGAAGAATGGCGTTTGCAAAATATGAATGCTAACATCTTTGATTTTAAATTATCCTTTGATAAAATGACTTTAGATGGAGCACTATTTGATCTTGCTAAAGTAAAAAATATTTGTAAAGAAAGACTTGCACGTCTTAATAAAGATGAATTCACTAAAAAGGCGTATGAGTTTGCTAAAAAATATGATAATAACTTAAAAGAATTAATTGAAAGAGATGAAAATTTCTTCAAAGAGATTATTAATATTGAAAGAGAAAAAGATAATCCGCGAAAGGATTATGAAACATTTAAAGATATCTATCCAATAATTAATTTCTTTTATAGTGATTTATATGAAAAATTGTTGGAAAATGAATTACCATTTAATTATGAAAGATTCACTAATCAAACAATTATTAAAGTTTTAGAAGCTTTTAAAAATGATATGGGACTTGAATATGATGAGGAAAATTGGTTTAATAATTTGAAAAAAGTTACTGAACAATGTGGCTTTTGTTCGAATGTTAAAGAATACAAAAAAAACAAAGACTTATATCCTGGTCATGTAGGTGATATTTCTGAAATTATTAGAATTGCCATATCAACAAGAAAGAATACACCTAATCTTTACTATGTTTTGAAAATCTTAGGTAAAGAAGAAGTTACAAAACGAATTAATAAAATTATTGAAAGATTAAGTTAAGTTTAATACTTAACTTAAAATGGCCAGCTGGTGAAGTGGTTAACACATCGCCCTCTCAAGGCGACATTCGCGGGTTCGAACCCCGTGCTGGCTACCATCTAGGAAGAACGAAAAGGCTGCATAGCCAAATAAGCTCTAAAATTTAGTTGTTTTAGGGCTTTTTTTAATGTTTTTTATATAAAAACAGCCATTTTTATTGAACTTTTTAAAGATAATCATTTAGGACAAAATGTAGCATTTTAACGGCTGCATTTTTAATCATTTTATGAATCAGAGGGATTTGAACTTCTCAAGGCTAACACAAATTTATTAAAGCATTTAAAAGATAACTATTTTGAATATATCATAAGATAATCAGAATGCTCATTGATAAAAATTGAAAGCCATTGACAAAATTTTCCATATAATGTATAATATAATCAAAAGAAAGAAGAATTCAGCTATGAAGAAATTATTTAAAGCTTTTTTAATTTTAATTGTTGTAGCATTATGTGGAAGCATTGTTTTTGTAGAAGCAAAGGGAATAACAATCATAAGAGATGATAATCCTGATGGTGTAACTGTATTATCAATTGATAATGAAAATTATTATATTGAAATTGATGAAGAAACAAATGTAGGTTATGTAATGCAAAAATTAGACAATGAAACAATTGTGCTTGGTACTTGTGAAGTTTCTGTTATTGTGGGAGATAAAGATCCTGAAGTACTATGTGTTTCCGCTGAAAATTCAATGGGAAGTTTAGTTATAGTTACAAATAACAGTGTTTCAACAATATCATTAAGTGAAGGCGATATAACTAGTATATTTACTATTGGTACAAAAGTTATAATAAATCGATAAAATATATTAGTATAGTCCTTATTATTAGAGTGTTAAAGTAATTATAATTGAAAAAAGTATGTAAATTAAATTCCTAAGTCTGCTTTAATACACTCTTAAGAAAAATATATACTGACTAGATACAAGCACTCTTAGGAAAAGGGGGCTTTTTTTACCTAAAAATATATTATTATATGTAGTTTGCATATAATAGTAATGATGAATCGTAAAAGACAATATGGGGAGGAACTATATGTTAATTTATTTAGTATTAAAACGTATCATCAAAGAGCTAGTTGGCTATTGTATACGGCCAGAAGTATACTAATTATATTAAAAATGAAAGGAGATGAAAAATAAAAATGAAATTATATAATAAAAGTGATTTCAAATTCAATTTAATATTAAGTTGTATTATTGGTATAGTTATTTCATTAATACCTGTAATAATTCGTATTATTAAATATGCACATTTAAACGAATATGGAGCTTGGACATGGCTTGTTTTATTTGTTTATTGGGTTATTTGCCTTTTAATTTCAATTGTTGTGTTTTATATAATAATTTTTTTAATAATAATTCTATACAAACGTTATAAAGGAGGAACGCAAAACTGAAGAAAATATTTAAAGGTGGAATAGTATTAGCTTTTTTAGCAATTATCATGGCAACTTTTACTATAAAACTAAATGCAGCATCTAAATATACTTTTAATAACAATGATGCACTTGATATTTGTCAAGAAGTAGAAGATATTTCAAAAACACAAAGTACTTCTAGTAGTGGAAGTTCTAGCAGTGGGGGAGGCTCCAATAATGAACAATGGTACAATATAGGAACATCATTGCCACATGCAGTTGATTATAGTAATTCTGATTTAATTAAATTTGTTAGACGTGGAGATATTGTATATGAGGGAAGTGGATTTGGTGGTTTGACTGGTCATATCGCACTTGTAGAAGGTGTGTATTATGATGATAATTATGGACAATGGTATATAAGATTAATTGAGGCAGTGTCTGTTGGAGTTACTAGAGGATTGCTTACTCCAACTAGATTTAACGAAAAGAAAGTTGAAATTTATAGATTGTTAGATGCTAATGATGAAATTATTGACGGAGCAATAGATTTCATGATAAGTCAATTAGGAAAAAAGTACGAAATTGCAGTTCATAAAAATAATTCTCCAGATAATGAGGATTGGTACTGTTCAGAATTAGTTTGGGCCGCATTTTATCATCAAGGAATATATTTAGATGAGGATGATAATGATCAATTCGGGTCAATTGTATTTCCACGCGAAATAAGGAACTATGATAATGCAAATTTGATTATGCATTATCAATATGAAACATATTGCATACCAATTAATAATCAAATGCATAAAGTTAGTTGTAATAATGTTGAAACAGAGTTACTGCACGAATACATATATCAAAATGAAGTATATGATTCTTGTATATGCTGTGATAGGACAAATATGCTGTATTTTAATAATAATATAGATATTCATTGTAAGAGTGCTACTATAGAAGATACTATAGATTTACTTAATAATCAAAAGTTTATTTATACTATAGATATTGAATGTCAAATACAGTATCGTATTCAAACACAATCTAATAAAGACGTTGAAATAATAGTATATAATGATAATATGGAGTTAATTGAAATTAGTTCCAGTATTTATGTAAATTCAAAATACATAAGCTATACATACCCATTACTTGAAAAAGGCAGATATTATGTTTTAGTAAAATATAAAGATGCATATAGTTCTGGTAATTTACAATTTACAATTTCTCCATATACTAACACAGTGGAGGATATTAGTTCTAAACAATGTGTTAATGTTTTGCCTCACTTGCATGAAAATAAAAACGAATTTAAAATATGTACTAGAACTGAAGGCTTATATTTGTTAGAATTAGATGCATATATTAATGGATTGTCAATTGATCCTAATAGTAGTATAGTTATTAAAAATAGTAGTGGTGACATTGTAGAAAAATATGATAACGCTAATGTTTATCTTAATGCAAGTAATGTTAGAGGTTCAAACAATATATTATTTTATGCTAATCAGTGGTCTTATTACTATATTTATATTGAGGTAGCATCATTAAATTATTCAGCATTAAATTTAAATATTAGTAGATTAGATGAATTTTTAGAAAATACTATTAATGTTACAAGTGATTATAATCGAACTATAATGATGCCATTAGGCGATAGTGTGAATATTTTATCATTAGAATATGCTGGTTCATATGAAATAACATTAGGTTATATAGGAAACCTTAATTCTAATATGAAATTTGTTGTTTTAAAAACAAATGCTAATAATGAATTTGAACATTATGCTACGTACTCTTATAGTGAACTTTGTTCATCTATTATAATAGAAGAAGATATTACACAAGCAAAGAAATTAATGCTTTGTGTATTTAATAATGAAACTAATGGTAGATTATCAATAAATATTGATAGAGCAATTAATGAAAATCACTTTACACTTGTTACAGATAAATCATATGATCAATCTGGAAGTGAAGTCCATTTAAATAATGGTACATTAGGTGGAACAATTATAACAAAAGGATTTACAAGATTATGCTATTTAGGAGACGATGCTCCAAATAAACAAAGTAGATTAAACTACTATTGGTACTCTAGTAATAATAATGTTGTAATTATCTCAAATTATGGAACAATTACAGCAGTAGGGGTTGGAACGGCTACGATTCAAGCAGTATATAAAAATGATACAAGTAAAGTTGCAACTTTAACTATACAAGTAATTGAAGATACAAATAACGATATTGTATACTTGCGATATGGTATGGATGTTAGAGTCAGTGGAACTTTAACTGGAACTGAAGTATCAAGTGGACTTGGTAGTGCAATTAATGCTTCAATTAATCCAACAGTAACTATACACAGAGGATATACAAGATTAATATGTTTAGATGATGATAGTCCTAATTCAAGTGTTCAAGCATTTAATTGGAGTGTAGTAAACGTAGCTGAAAATACAGGTATGGTTTCGGTAAGTGAATTCGGAACTATTACAGCTGAAAGAAGCGGAACTGTGGTTATTGAAGGAACTTATAAGTATAATTCAAGATTTAAAGTTAGAATAGTTATTACAGTTTTATAAACAACAATACTAGAGTTAGTAAATTAGTTAATAAACTAGTTTCTAACTCTTTTTCCCTAAATTTTATAGATAAACAACTCTAGATACAAGCTGAAAATATAAATTATGCTGTTAATATTAAATCAACAGAGATAAAACTATTTAAATTAGATGAACAATGCACAACAATATCTTTGTTGAATTTTTCATTTAATCTTTCTTGTTAAGTGGAATAAAGTTCTCATATAAAAATTAGCAAGTTGAGTACAATAACAGCTATAGTTTCTTAAATAATGTAGATAACTAGATTTTCTAATATTAATCCAAATGCCATAAGAAATATTAAAGTAATCATAATGCAACCAAATTCAAACTAATAATTTATAGTGGATTGTTATAATCATAGGTTAGTTATTAAAGTATAAAGAAATTAAAAACTTAAATAATTTTACAATTTTAATAGTAATGCATTATTAATTTTGCTTATTTTGGTGTATGTAGAAGCATTAAAAAATTATTAAATTAACAAGATGAAATTATTCGTTTATCTTGTAAATTAACCGAAAAAATGATATAATTATAGTGTGGGGGACATTCAATGAAAATACTATTTAAAATATCGATTGTATTAAGTTTATTTAGTGCATTATTATTTACAAGTGGCTTTTCTACAAAAATATAGGACAAGGAAATATGTATTATGTGGAAAATAGTCATCCAGCAATAATTAGCCAAGAAACCTTTGACCTAGTTCAAAAAGAAAGAGAAAAAAGAAATGAAGTTAGATCATCTTCAAAAACTGGTAAAGGTAGATACAGTTCAAAATATCCATTAAGTGGTATGTTGATTTGTGGAAACTGCGGAAGCAACTTTAGAAGATATGGAAGAAACTTGGCAAACGGAGAATATGTTCCAACTTGGATTTGTACAAAACATCAAAAAAATAGAAAAGATTGTGAGATGAAACCATTAAAGGAAGTAAATATTTTAGAAACATATAAAATGGTTATTGAAGAAAATGTAGGAACAATTAAGAGTGTTGTCGAATCGCTTAAAAACTCTATTGATGAAGAATTAGCGACAATAAATAATGATAATTTAATTCAAATTGAAGAAATGCTAAATATTGAACGTAAGAAAATAATGAATTTATTTAAAGCAAAAAAAGAAAAAAAGATTACTGTAGAAGAATATAATCAAGAATACAGCACGTTAAGTCAAATAGTAAAAAAATTAGAACAAGAAGAACTGTATCAAAAAGGTAAACAATTGAAAACGGAAATTAAAAATGAGAATATAAAAGAAATTAAAACCTTATTAGATGATGATAAAGTCGATATTACAGACGCAGCGCTAATGAAAAAACTTTTAGAATACATAAAAGTGATTAATAATCATACAATAGAATTTGTATTCACATGTGGAATAACTGTAACAAAAACAATATAGCCTAGTAGAAACAAAGAATCTACTAGGCATTATTTTGCTATAAAAAAGACTTTTTGTACGAGACGTTTTGTGTATCAAAATTAAAAAAAGACTTTTTGTACGAGACGTTTTGTTCATAAGTTTAATAAATTGAAATATTAATTTTAAAGAAAATAAACATTTAGTATATGAAAAGCGTTGACTTATACCAAATGTTTCATAAAAAAGACTTTTTGTATTAAAAAAAGTTAAAAATAAACATTTAGTATGACACACACATTATAATTAGTTAGAAAGTCTTTTGATTTTCAACAAATAAATGTTTTAGAACCAATTAATC
Organism: uncultured Bacilli bacterium; assembly: GCA_947591495.1. Classification (GTDB taxonomy): domain Bacteria; phylum Bacillota_I; class Bacilli_A; order ML615J-28; family CAG-313; genus CAG-313. The sequence goes on along the minus strand of CANQDG010000018.1, from coordinate 9,846 downwards.
AAACTTGTGGTCAATAGTGACCACTTTTTTTCATTTTCTAGATAGAAAAATATTAAAAATAGTGATTTTGCATTCTATGAAGTTTGAACTAATCAATTAATTAACTAGAAAATAATATCTAAATGCGATATAATTTTAATATAAAATTGAGAGGTAAAAATATGAACAAATTTGATTTTTCAATTTATAAACAAACAAGAATATATTTTGTGCTTTTTGATGCATATTTAAAAAATAGATCAATAAATAAAGAAATGTTTTTTAATAAACTTTATATAAATTATAGTTCTTATAGAAGGGCTAGGGAGTATGAAGAAAAAGTAGGTTCTCAAATATTAAAACAATTATGTGATTATTTTGAATTCAAAGTACCTAATAATGTTATTATAGATAGAATTGAAGAACTAACTAATAGGATTTATCATAATATGTATTATAAAATATATACTACATATGAATCAGATCTTGAAGAAATTGATAGATTGCTTGATGAAAAATATATTTTATTTCCTATTTTAAAATTATTTAAATTGTTTTTACATGTTAATGCAAAAGCAGGTGCAATAAAAATTATGAAAGATAACCAAGAACTATATGACAATGTAAAGATTTATAAAAAATTTTTCACAGAGGAACTAGAAGAAATATATGAAATATTAAGTTTCTTTTTTGAAGATGAAATAGGAGATAAAGAGTGGTCTAAAAGTTATGACAATGCTCTAACTTATCAATTACTAGCCTCAAGATATTCAGTAAAAAAAGATATATAGAATCATTATTCTACGCTAATAAAGCAAAAGATATATTTTTAAATGACTTGAATTACAGAAGAGTTAATATTGTTAATAGGACAATATTAAGCGATTTGCTATATATTGGAAAGTATGAAGAATGTTATGAACTTGCTACAAAACAAATTTTAAGTGCTTATGATGATAGTCAATATGAATTAGATATGGTTAATGAATTTTTAATAGTTTCTCTACTAGGTTTGAGTCGTTATAAAGAAATAATAGATATGTTAAAAGATATAAAAGTACTGGATTTAACTAAATTAACATGTTTACTTGTAGCATTATATGAATCCAATAAAAATGATTATAATAAATTTTTTGAAGAAAATATAAATTTAGAATCATTAGTTGATGACCATAAAGAATATATAACGCGTCTAAATTATTATTTAAGACATAGAGATAAGAAATTATTACTCAAAATGGATGGTTATAATGTTATGGCAGTAATTAATATTCTTAAAAAAATTTAAAAAATGAGCAGTATTTTTAATTTTACAAAAAAATGCTCAACTAAATGCCCAATATTAGGGCATTTTTTTTGATATTAGGACAAAAAAAGAAAAAACTGCTCAAAAAAATGAACAATTTCAATTTGACAATATTTTCCAGGTGTAGTATAATTTTTGCGTATATGGACAGGAAGAATATAAAAATGAAAAAAAATTTATTAAAAATTATTGTTGTAGCCTTTGGGCTACTAATTGCTGTTAATTTACTAGTTGTTAATGCTAGTGGTAGCTCAATTCAAATTGAAAGGCGTGATGATTCGGAAAACGTTGGTGCTTTATCTTTTGATAATAGAGCATATATAATTGAAATAGGAGAAGATGGAACTGGATACTTAATACAATTAACTGCTGGAGAAAGAGAAATATTAAGAACATGTTCAGTTGTTCTTATTGATCAAACAAATCAAAAAGTAGTTCAATTATGTAATTCACTTGATGATACATCTTATGGTACTATAACCATTAAGATAAAAAATTTAGAAGGTGTTATAGTCGAAGTAACTGGAGAATTATCAAACTTTTTTAAGGTTAACTCAAAAGTAAAATTAAATTATCAATAAAAAGCTTGCAAAACGAATACGAATATAAAAAACAAATTCTAATCTAAAATTAAAACTTATAATAACTACTAATAAAAAATAGTTGTTATTTTGAGGGTTCTCATATAAATGAAAGGCATCTTTTAGTTAATAGGATTAATAGATGCTTTTATAATTTTATTTTATAAAATATGTAATTATAGAAATTGTTATTTAACTTATTTTGCATGTTATAAAAATTAGGAGGTTGATTATAGGGACAAATTAACTATTGTCGTTTCTGTTATAGGAGTTATTGGAACATTATCAAGTATTTTTTTTCACATATCTGGCATGCAGAAAAAGTAGTTTGCAAGAACATCGTACAGATGGAAAAAATGAAGGAACGATGTTTTCTGATATTGGTTATATCAAAGCATGCGTAGATAGAGTAGAAAAGAATCTTAACAATGTTGATGATCGATATCGAAATATCGCAGAACGGCTTGCAAAAGTTGAAGAATCTCTAGCTAATGTTACAAAAAGAGTAGACGAAATGTAAAAAAAATTTAAAACTTTTAATCTATGGTTGTTATTTTTACATTTTTTTTGCAGTTCTTATAGAGGAGGTAAAAACGATGATTAGGTATTTAAAAAAATTAACACCAATTTAGAAAAAATTAAAGGAGGACAAAACTAATGAATTTTACAAGTGTACCTATTATAGTCGTATGCTGCTATATTATAGGGGAAATTTACAAAGTCTTATTTAAAAAACATGAAGAAGCATACAAACTTATACCAATTATTATGGCAATCGTAGGTGGATTATTTGGAATATTAATCTATTTAACAAATAAAGAGATAATCTTTAATGTAGATAACATTTGGACTGCCTTATTAATTGGTATAGTAAGTGGTACCTCAAGTACAGGTACAAATCAAATTATAAAACAATTATTTAATAAAGGAGAAAAAGAAAATGATTAAATTTGAAGATAGACAAGGAGCTAATTTAAATAGAAAAATTTTTGAAGTTGAAAAAGTAGAAAGGGATGAAGCTGGAGAAATTATCAGAATTATTGGAACGCTTGTTAGGGCAGATGAACCTGAAATTGAAGGTACACCATTAAATGCAGAGAATTTGTCGCTATTAGTAGACAAATATTATCCTATACGCACAACAGCGACAATTAGTGCAAGTGTATCAGGAATGAAAAATGATACTCTTAAAATTGAAATCGCAGAACCATTATCTGTATCCATTACAAATAATTATAGCCAATACTTTACAGTTACAAATTCTTCAAAATCAAATGATGAAGAAATTTTACTAGTCATTGAAGCAAAACAAGATACAGTTGGAACAGAAACTACGGAACATAATTTTACTGTCACTTTAACATCAAAAGAAACTGGTGTAAAACGTGGAACAATTACTTATACAGTTTACATTACTAAAAATCCGAGTGAAGGAAATGACTAATAGAGGAGGTAATATAAATGAAATTATCCCAATTAAAGAATAAATTAGAACAAGAAAATTTAAAAAATGTAAGGGAAATTAGAAAAGAGTTTAAAAAAGCAGAAAATATTGCACTTTATAGTAAAAATGCAGAATCATCTTTAGATAGCATGAAAATTATTGGAGTAACTGGTAGTCGCGGCAAGTCTACAACTGCATATATCATTCATGAATATTTGAAATCGTTAGGATATAAATCAGTTTTATATAGCAGTATAGTTGTAGATTCACCGGCTAGTTATGTTATGAAAGGAGATCCAATTGAAACTGCAATCAAATCAGAAGATTCATTATTAGCAATTATTAATGAAGTAGAAGCATATGGTGCAGAATATTTAGTGCTAGAGGTTAATGAAACTACACTTGAAAAAGGACTTGTAAAAGATGTTCCTTTTGATGTAAGAGTTTTAACTAATTTAAATCCAAAACATAATGAAGAGCAATATTCTGCTGAAGAATATATAGCTATTAAAAAATCCTTTTTTGAAAATCTTCCAAGCGATAAAGAATGTAAGTGTGTAATTGGATTTCAAAATTATTCTAAGAAACTATTTGAAGAAATGATAAAAATTAATGAATGTGAAAAATTAGTATTTAGTAGTAACTATATTGCAAATGTTAATGGGATAAATCCTAGTGATATGACATGTGTACTATATGATTTAGAGAGTAGTTTAAATGGTTTAAAAATGAAAGTATTAGTAAATGGTGTATCATATGAATTAGAAACTAAGGTAATGATGCAATATAATGCCTTAAATTTTGTTTGTGCTATGACAGTTTTGAAAGCACTTGGTGTGTTAAGTGTTGAGGAATTTAAAAAATGTATTAAAGATATTAAAATTCCAGGTAGAGTAGAAACATATAAAGTAAATGGAAGATTAATTGTTATAGACAATCATTTACCTAAAATGCTTGAGTGCTTAAAATCTTTTAAAGATAGATGTTTAATTAAAAAAATTAGAGTAGTTGTTGGATCAATGGGAACTGGTTTTGAATATTGGGATGAAAGATTTAAAACTTCGCAATTTTTGTCAAAACGTCAAGAAATGAGAAAATATGCGATGGACTTACTTAAAGGTTACGCTGATTATGTATATCTAACTGAAGATGATAATGCATCAGAAAGTGTAGAATCCATTTGTCAAGAATTACGAAAATACTTAAATAATGAAGTCCCTTCAACAATTGTTGTAGACAGAGCTGAAGCAATCAAAAAAGCTATGGAAGAATCAGATGTTAATGATGTAATATTTATTAGTGGTAGAGGGAATAGAAGAGTATTATGCAATTCATCTACAACTATAAAACTTGTTAAGGATGCAGAAGTAGTTGAAAAAGTAATGATAGAATTAGGATGGTAATATTATGGATACAAGTAAAGTCAATCAGTCGCAACAAAGTTTTAATTGTGGTCTAGGGCAAGCAAGCGTAAATATATTTAATGGAAGATTATTATTTGAACATCGATTAATTACATTAGGATCTAATAGTTTTCAAATGAGTACGTCGTTAGTTTATAATTCTCACTATAAAAGTACAGATTTTGGAGGAAGAAAAATCGGTTTTGGAAACGGTTGGAAATTGAATATACAACAATATTTATTTCCATATCTTACATCATATAATCTAGATGGTTTTACTTATGGTGATTATATTTATATTGATTCAAATTGGTTTATTCATAGATTTGTTAAATATAAAAGTAGTTCAACATATGGTGATGACAGAAACGCTTATTATGATGCTAGTGGGACAGGATTAAAACTATTAATTGGAAAAAAAGTTGATGCAGAAATCTTTGACACAAATAATAATACATACTATTTCAATGCAAGTGGACAAATTACAGGTGTTGTATCTGGAATAAATGCTGACATAATGAAAAAAATCGAATATTCCAATGGTAATGTGAGCTGTATTTATGATTCTAGAAAACCATCAAGAAAAATTCAATTTTTATATAATGATAATGGAACACTTAAAGAAGTTTGTACATCAATTAATAAAATTGGTTTTACATTTGAGTATGAAGAGAAAAAAATATCGAAAATCTTTAAATATAGTTCAACTAAATCAAAAGAATTAATGGAATTTAGATATGTAAATAATGTTTTAGAATATACAATAAATAGCACAGATTTAACAGCACTTAGATTCGTATATTCTAGTTTTAGTAATTCAACAGTAGTTGCTGAAGTACTTGATGTTGCGATGAAGCATACATTAGATTCAGAATATGTTGATTCAGAACACTATCTAGGAGAAGAAAATAATTTAGGTGAAGGAGAGTATTTGACATATTTAGAAAAAAAGTTCAAACGATTTAATACTATTATGGGACCAATAAAGGATTCAACAACTTTTATATATAATAATTCGTATACTGAATTAACTAGTAAAAAAGGTGTTTCTATAAGATATTATTTTAATACAGATGGAACTGTAATAAGTAATTTAGAAAATAAATATGGAAATAATCATTATACATTATTTAGGCCTAATGGCTGGGAATTATCTAGTGACGGAACATCAAATATTACAATTAATGGGCAAAAAGCAAATATATTAAATTCAAGTAATTCATTTATATTTAATGTTCCAACAGATAAGTTAGATGAATTTAAAAAAATATTCAATCTTGATTCTGATGGAGATGGTGAAAAAGATGATGCATATTCTGAGCATTTTAAAATATCATTTTGGACGAATTTTTCAAATAATAGTCAATCTGATTTATTAGCAACATTAAAGTATAGAGTCAATAATAATCCAATCACCACTAGTATGAGAATTGAAAATACATTAGATGGTGCGTGGCAATATGTAACAATTCCTGTAAATTTGGGATTAAATCAACTTACTTTTAGCGATATTAGTATATCATTTTGTGGAACTGCTTCCAACACTGAACTACTTTTAGCAGATGTAAGAATAGAAAGAGGTGGAACTCCAGATATAATGATAGGTGACTATAAATTAGATATGGAGTCTACAATTTGTTGGAATAATGGATCACATAAAATCTCTCCAGAATTTTATATGACGGCAACTGATATTTTCGCTACTTATAAAAGTTTATTCTATTGTCAAGAAAATGAACAAACTTATTTTGATTTGGTTTATTGCAATTGTACGAAAGTAAAATCAGTTTCCTATGTAGAGTTAAAAACTAGCGATAATAAAATAGTAAGATTTTCAATAGATGAAAACAATATTCCTAATTACTATTTTAAGTTAATTGATATAGTTGCAGAAGGATATTGGGGAATAACAGAGACACAAGTTTGTTTCCACTATGATACAAAAATGGATAAGTATTATTATGAGACAAAAAATTCAGTCGGTTTTGTTAGTGATAATCCTCAGTATAAATTAAAAGACGATAAATCTGTTATTATATATAAATGGCAAAATGCGGATGGAACTTTTAGGGCAAGTAAAAATACAGATAAAGTAAAAACTGAATATTTTTATGACAATTATGGTAATATTGAGTCGATAAAAACTTATAATGAAAATTACCCTAACGATGAATGTATTGATACTATTTATTCATATGATGATAATATTGATATAAGATATCGAGAAAATCCAATATCTTGTACTAAAAATGGTATAACAATTAAATTAAATTATAACAATGATGAAAATCATTTAAATAATACAATTAAAGAAGAGCGTAAAACAGAATATAACTACAACGATTATAATGAAACCATAAAAAATATAAAATTTAAAATTAATGTAAATAATGAAATTGTGGAAGAAAATGATATTTCATATACCGACAACAATAGTATAAAAACAATTAAAAATAGTAGTGGTACTACATATGGATTTGGATACAATATTTTTGGTGATCAGGATAAGATATATAAAAATAATACATTAGTATTAGAAGAGGTATTAGTAAGAGGACTAAAAAATAGCAAAAAAATAAATAAAATATATCAAGATCAATATAAAAATTATACTACAACGATGTTATATGATGAATATGGTAATGTCATATCCCAAGAAAATAATGGCAACATTAGTTTATTTGAATATGAAAATAACAACTTAGGAAAAATGATAAAAAGATTAATAAAAGTAAGTGATCCATATTTAAATAAAAATTATAGTTATCTTTATGATGACAAAGGTAGTATTACAAATTGTAAGATAATTTTAGATGATGAATTAGAGTTTACATCATATTCGAACAATTCAGCTGAATATTGTATAAAAAATGATAACGAGATTATAAAATATAAAGATAGTAGCGTAAACAATTTAAATCAAAATATTAAAGAAAGTATATATTGTACAAAGAGTAAAAATGATGCCAATAATAAATGGAGCCCATATGAAGACTTTAGTTATGAATACGAATATGATAATTTAGGTAGATTATGGAAAAAGAATGGTATGGAAACAGTTTATGATAGTGATGGATCAAATGAAACACATATAGGAATCAATAAAGAAGTAACATATAAACTTGGTACTGAATTACCTGAAAAACTTAAATATACAGTTAATTCTAATACAAAGGATCAATCTGATAGTACAGAGTTTAGTTTTACTAATATTTATAAGCATAATAACATAGTTACAGAAAATATAACATATGTAAAAGAAGAAGGAAATCGTTATATTGAAAACCCTAAAAATGATAATTTCAAAAATAAAGTAAATCTTTTGACTAGAGAGTATGAGTACGAATATGATGAATTTAATAGATTGACAAAAGAAAAAAACTCATATTTTGGAACTTATGAATATATTTATGCAAGTAATGGAATGATTGAAAGCGTAAAGAAAGATGGAGTTGTCGTTACGAAGTTATCCTATGATACTAATCATTTGACTAGTTTTAAAATAGATGATAAAATTTTTAATGTAAGCAAAGATAACTATGGAAATATTATTGAAATTGGCACTTCAAGCATTACATATAATTCAAGAAATTTAATGGATAGTTATGAAAATATCACAAAATTGAATGACTATAGTCAAGTAAGAAATAAATTTAATTATTACTATAATTATCAAGGTATAAGACATAAGAAAAAGCTAGTTTATGATCAAGGTAGTATTGGACAGGCAACCTCTTATATACATTATTTTTTCAATGGTGATAAAATACTTGGTGAAAACTGGACTGATGCAAATGATAATATCACAAAGAAAATTAGATATTTTTATGATGCTGAAGGAATATGTGGTTTAAGATATGATGGCTATAATTTTACACTTATAAGGGATTCTTTAGGAAATGTTAGCAAAGTAATGTATAAAGGAAAGATTATTGGTGAATATGTATATGATGCATGGGGAAATCACGATATATTAGAATTATCAGTAACAAATTCAAGAGATAGATTTGTTTTATATAACAATCCATTTAGATATAAAGGTTACTATTTAGATTTGGAAACAGGCTATTATTATTGTCAGGCGAGATATTATAATCCTAAACTATATTCTTGGTTACAGCCAGATAGTATTATTTATTTAAATCCAAAAATTGTAACTGGATTAAATTTATATTGTTATTGTATGAATAATCCGATTATGTATATTGATCCAAATGGTCATTCTTGGAAATCGTTTTGGCAAAAAGCATGGGATTATATCAATACTGGTTTAGGATTTTTGAATCCTATTAGCAAGATTACTGCAGTAGGCGCCGTAGTAGTAGCTATTTGTAGTGGTAGATGGGATGATATCAAATCCGATTATAAAAACGGATGCTTAAATCCATTTAATCAAAGTGAAGATGTTGCACTTAAATCTAAAGTTTTATCATTTTACAAAGGTTCTACTATCGTTAGACATGATTTTATAGGCACATTTAGTATATTTGGAACAATATGGTCTGATAAAGCTGATACTGAAACTGATATTAGACATGAATATGGTCATTTAATTCAAGAAAGATTAATGGGACCAGCATCATACTTTTTTGGTGTAGCCATTCCTTCAGTAATTGGATACTTTAAGGATGATGATGATTATTATTCTCAGCCATGGGAAAGAGGAGCAGACTGGTTAGGTGGAGCAGATAGAACTGATACAATTTACAAAAAAGGTTCATTAGGTTGGGCCATAGCAGATTTATTATTTGGACCTACTGCTGTAATATTGTATTGGATATTCGGATAAAATTAAGAAAAGGAGAAATTTTATGAAAAAAGGATTAGTATTTTATATTTTAATATTTAGTTTATTGACATTAACAAGTTGTAATTGCAATAATGAAAAAGAATATGAGTTCTATAAATACCTGATTTAATCGAAAAAATAGATATAATAAATATAATTAAATACAAAAATGTAAGATTTATTAAAAATTATGATATTATCAAGACAATAAATAGCAAAGAAGAAATCGATGATTTTATTAGTGAATTTAGCAAATTAAAATGGCATTATAAAATTGTTTTCAATGGTGATACATATGTAGGAGTTTCTGGTAATGCATTTATAATTTATTATGATGATGAAAA
>CANQDG010000017.1 GCA_947591495.1 uncultured Bacilli bacterium | reverse complement strand
AAGTCCCCAAAAAACTTTTTAAAAGCTATTTTTAAAATTGTTTACTCCCCAAAATCCCCAAAAAACTTTGGAGAGCCTATATTACTTAAGAATAATTGTTATGCTTAAGCTTGGATACCTGCTAAATATTCATCTTTTGTATTATAGAATTCATCAGCAGTTTTAGCGTTAACAAATTGTTTTGCTAGAGCATCAGCTTCTGTAATTGGAGTTCCTTCAGCATCTTCGCAATAATTATGTTTTGCAATACCGAATTTATCAGCTTCACGATAACATTCAGTTAACATACCTTTAAAATAGTTGTAATTAAATGTACCAATCCAATCTGGAGAACCATCACCTGTAAATTTAAGTGTTCTAACGAATATACCTCTATTACAATCTTCAAAAGTATTATAAGAAATATCAATTGTTACATTATGATCATTGTATGTATCAAATGCGATAGCAGCGATATATTCATTAAATTGTTGATTTTCTTCTACATCACCAATATTTTTGAAGGTATTATGTTGGACAGTAATATTTTGTTTTTTACCTTTAGTTGCACAATATGCTCTAAATAGAATACCAGCACCACTTTGTAAAGTATCATTTTCAATCGTATTATTAGTAATAACGACATTACCATTGTTATAACCGCCATCAAAACGAATTGCTTCAGCTTTGAAATTTTTCATAACATTACCATCTATTAAAATTTGTTTGCCATCAGCATGACGTGAGAATTCCATAACATCACCTGGTAAATTAACAAATTTATTATCTTGAACGGTTATATCCTTTATTAAATCGTTACCTGTCTTTTCTTCTTCATACATCATTAAGAAAGCAAGTTGTCTTACACGATTAGTAGGTTTATAACCATATTCTGTATTATCTTTATCTAGTCCTTTATTTTTCATTTCATCAGGAGTTGCTGTAATATCATGAACATTATTATTTTTAAACACAATCTTATCAGCACCACTAACAGTTTCAACTCTTGAACGACCAGTAAATTCTAAACCATCAATAGTTAAACCATCAATATTTTTACCAAGTTTAATTACAAATTTTAAAACAGCTTCTTCATCACGAACAGCAGTGTTAGGGTTTTTACCAGCGTTAGGTCCTAAAATTGTAAGACCATTAACAGAAATAGTAACATCCTTATCTTCATATGTTCCTGGATAGAAATAGATTTTTTCTGATGCTGCAACATGTGATAATACATCAGATAATTTTGCATTACCATGGATTACCCAATCATATTCAACTTCTTCCCAAACAGGATATAAAACATATTTTTGTTTTTGTAAAGCTTCAATTTTAGTAATTGGACTATTGCCATTTGCTTCTAAAGACCAACCAACTAATTTATTGTTTTTCTTAAGTGCAACTGGTAATACTAAACCTGTCCAATAGTCATATTTTGTCCATTCACCAGCAATTAAGAATTCGCCTTCTGCTAATACATATTCAATTTCATTATATGTAGGAGTTGTTTCCCATTTTGCGTAAAGTTTCATTGCGCCTGTAACAGTTGTTTTAACTTCAGTTTCACAAGATTCATCTTCGAACCATCCTGCAAACTTATAGCCATATTCACCATTTTCGGCATCTGGAAGTTTAGCACCATATTCTAAAGTTTCTTTTTTAACTTCACCATTACTATTAAACTCAATTTCAAACTTTTGTAATTCGAATTTAGCATATAAGGTAATTACACCATATTGTTCAGCTGATATAGCTGTAATTGTTTGTTCAAATTTAGCATCTAAGAACCAACCCTTGAAGTCATAATGTTCTTTTGTAGGTATAACAGTTGATAAATCTAAACCTGTACCTCTTACATATTCTTTAGGAGCTGTTTCAACAAGACTTGCACCATCACCTAAAACATATACAATACGATATTTTTCTTCTTCAGCTGCATCGATATATTTAGCATATAACTTTAAGTTTTCTGCTTTATCAGCAGGAATTTCATACCATGGATCACCATCAAATGTTTCAGTAGTATACCAACCAACGAATTTCTTACCTTCTGGAGCATTAGGAATTAATAATTCTTTTGGTAAATGTTCAACATCATATACATCAGGTTCAACTTTATATTCAGGTTTAACAAGATCTAAGCAACCATTCATAATAGTTCCATCTGTATAATCAGTTGCATTATTTACATTTTGAATCTTTTCTTTAAAGATAAAGGCACCCATTACCCATCTCCATGTACTTTCAGTTGGAACACCGTTTGCATCCGTTGCTTCAAGCAATGCCTTAAGAGCAGGGTCAGCACTTGAAATGATATATGCTTTTAACCAAGACCATTTTGCTTTATATGCATCATCATCAAAGAATAAAGCTATATTAGTAAAATTATATGTGGCTGATGGGTATACAACGTTTGCCCATGCGTGGTCAGTATCTCCACCACTATAATGATCTATATCCTGCTTAAAAGGTATGAAACGACGAACATATGTTATTATATCTTCTAAGAAATCAGCTTTTAATTCTTCATAGTTTTCATAACCACTTATCTTTATTTCTTCTTTTTCAAGTTTTCCTTCACCTGGTACATACTCAATTTCATATTCTACTAAAGTCCATTTAGCAACTAACTCTTTATTACCTTTGTCTTCTTTAGTTAATTCAGTAACTAATGTTTCAGTACCTTTTAAATACCATCCAGCAAAAGTATAACCTTTCTTAGTTGCACCTTTTAATTTTACACCAGTTTCTTCAACATATTGTTCTGGAGAATCTTGATCAATTACGCCACCTTGAGGATCATATGTGATTGTGTATGTGTCAAATTCAATTTCTGAATCAGACCATCTAGCATATAATTTGAAATTATTAATATTTTCAGTTGTTATTTCATCAACTCTACCATTCTTAAGGTCTTCATTAGTATACCAACCAACAAATGTTGCATCATCTCTAACTGGTTTTGCAAGTTTTAATGGTAAATCATTTACTGTATAACTTTTTTTAGCTTCGATTTCAGCAGGAACAAGTTTTGTAGGACATACAGCCCAAAGTGCATCACCATCTACATCTGTAAAATCCATTGATACAGGGTTCTTTAATTGTGTTTGTTGTAATAATGCAGCAAAGTTTGCTCTTGCATATTTATTGAAGTTAGCAGCACCAGCTGTAAGTTTCAAATAAGCTTTACCAGTGTATCTTACTTCTTCAGCTTTAGCAACTACAAAATCTAATAACCAATTCCATTTAGTAGCCATTTCTTCGTTCTTGAAGAATGAATATAAACCACGTTGACTAGATTTACCATAGAATGTTTCAGCTGTTACGCCTGTTAAATTATTAAATGTAGAATAATCAGTTAAGAATGCTTGAACTAATTCATCAAATGATTCATATAATGAAACTACTTTATCCGTTACAAATGTACCACCATGTAATTCATAATCAATACTATATGTAATCATTTCCCAAGATGCATATAAAGTTATACCTTCTGTGCGGCGGGTTTCAATACTTTCAACTTTAGTCTTTAATGTATCTTCTTTATACCAACCTAAGAATTTATATCCAACTTTAGTTGGTGTTGGTAAAGTAGCAAGACCATCTTTAGCAACAAATGTCTTAGGCGCATTAGGATCAAGTGTTCCATCTGCAAGTTGATAATCAATATCAAATGTTGCATTTGGATCATACCATTTTGCAACAAGAGTAACATTACCAACAGTATTCTTTTCAAGCTTATGAACTAATTCGCCATTTAAAAGCCAACCTAAGAATTCACATTGATATTTAGTAGGTGTATATAATTCTACTTCTGTTTCAATATTAAATTTCTTAACTCTAGTATCAGCATAATCTGCTTTTAATAATTTATCCCAGAAACCATCTGCTACTTTTGGATCTGAGTAATCACTACCAAAACTTGAATTTCCACCCTTTTCACCTGGTTTACAAGCATTTAAGAAATTATGTATCACCTCTCATATGAGATTGATCACCTGATCCTTCTACTAGAGGTGTTTTACTTACAGAACTAATATATTCAAAAAGCCATGTCCATTTACTGCTATATTTACTTTTAACTAAGAAATCATAACCAATATTTCCACCAGTTACATATGTATTTCCGAAGAACGCCGTAACATCAGCAAGGGTTGCCTTTTTATTTTCAGTAAGATAAGCATTAAAGTCTTTTAAGAAATCATCTACCATTGCTTGACGATTATGACCATATAGATATTTATCGTCATCGCCACCATTTAAATCATAAGTGATATCATATTCTAATAATTCCCACTCAGCTTCTAAAACGATATCACCTTTTGAACCAGTTTCAATTTTTTCAATCTTTTCACCATTTAAGTACCAACCTTTAAAAGTAGCACCAGGGCGTTTAGATTTAGGTAATACAAATTCTTCATCATTACGATAAGTATCTTTTACTGTTACTAATTCAATGCCATTAGCTTCTAATAATTTATCCCAGAAACCATCTGCTAAATCTTCATTTGTAAAGTCATCTGTATTAGGATAAGCGGTATAGTGTTCTTGGAATAAGAATGCTCCAATTGTGTATCGCCAAAAAGTTTCCCCACCTGTACCTTTTTCTAGTTCAGTTTTATATTTTGATACACTTATTAAATAATCTTTTAACCAAGACCATTTTGCAGCATATTTTTCATCTGTGAAAATTCCATAAATGGCACTAAATTTATTTGCAAAGCCTGTATCATCAGGATTATTAGCTGTATTATCAGGTTTTACAGTTACGCCATATTTTTCCATTGCATCCTTTAAGAAGTCATCTACCATTGCTTGGCGATCCAAACTGTATGGAAGAGGTCTATCATACCAACTACCACCATTATGATGATATGTGATTTTGAAATCTATTTGTTTCCATTTTGCCCATAAATCAACATTACCATAAGTATCTGTTGATAATTCTTCAATGGCTTCACCTTCAAAATCAGCATTCAAATACCAACCTAAGAATTCATAACCTTCTTTTGTAGGTTCTTTTAATTCTAATGGTAAATTTAATACATTATATCCAGCAGGGTTATCTGGATTATTTGTACCACCATCTAAGTTATAGTTAATAGTGAAATCTGATTCAACTACTGTAATAGTAAATACATAATCGCGATGTTCAGCATCAGCATTTGTTTCAGGTTCAGAAACGCGAGCGACTATGATTGCTTCACCTACCCCAACAGCAGTAATTAAACCACTTTCATCTATTGTTGCAACATCTCGATTGGCAGATTGGAATGTAACTACAGCATTAGCATAATCAGGGACAAAAGTATAAGTTAATTCTTTTGTTGCACCTTTTACCATATTATAAGCTGTAGGAATACTAAATGATACTTCAGGAAGTCTAGTTAAAATTACTTTAACGGTTGCAGTATCATATGCAACAGGTTTGTCGGGGCAAACAACTTTAATAGTAGTTTCACCAACCTCTACACCTGTTAACAAGCCATCAGAATAAGTTGCGATTGAATCATCGTATGATGTATATTCAATTTGAACATCACCAACACTAGATCCTTTGCTAACCATTGGCTCTAAATTTATGGTTTGGCCAACAAGTATTTCATAAGTATCATTATCAAATGATAACTTTAAGAAATCAGCGCTTTTTGTACATGCAGCTAAACCGAATAATAAGCCAACAATAGTTAATAATATGAAAAATCTTTTTCTAATGTTTAACATGTTATTCTCCTTTTCATTTTAAATTACACTTTATTATATCACTTTTTAAAAAAACAAGCAAGCGTTTTCATTTTTTTATTATAAATTTTTTTAGAAAAAAATTAATTTGCAAAATTTTTTTAACTATTTTAATTAATTTATTAATTATTTACTTGCTTTTTACTAAACGATATTTTCCATATTTAATTACAAATAAAAACACTCCTTTCAATATATTATATTTAGGATTAAATAAATATATGGGAGTGTTTTTAATTAATTGTTTTTTGATTTAAAGAAATTTTTTATTTTATCAAAAATGCTATTGTTTCTCATTTCATCCGTCTTTGATAACTCATCAAAAATTTCCTTTTGCTTTGAGGTCAAATTATTAGGTGTAACAACGGTTACTGTTACTATTTGATCACCTTTACGACCATTTATTTGGTTATTAATTCCTTTGCCAGCAAGTTTTAATTTAGTACCACTTTGGATACCTGATGGTATTTTTAGATTAACTGGACCATATAAAGTGTTAACTTCTATATTAGCACCAAGAGCTGCTTGACTAAAAGTAATTGGTAAATTTAATAAAATATTATTGTTATCTCTTTCAAAAAATTCATGTTTTTTAACATTAATATGTATTAATAAATCGCCTGGTGATCCTCCTAATACACCAGCTTCGCCTTCGCCAGCCAATCTTATTATTTGATCATCGCCAATACCTCCTGGTATTTTGAAATTAATGTATTTGTTTTTACGAACTCGTCCAGTTCCACTACATTCAGAACAAACTTTTTTAATTTTTTTACCAGTACCATTACAATCAGGGCAAACAACTTCACTGCGGATAGCGCCAAGAAATGTATTTTGTTGTGTAACAACCGTTCCTTTACCACCACATCTTTTACATGTTTCAATATCATTTTTTGATTCTGCCCCAAGACCTGCACACTTAGAACAAGTATCTAATTTGACAATATTAATTTTCTTCTCAACCCCAAAAGCGGCTTCTTCAAAAGAAATTGTTACTTCTTCTTGTAAATCACGGCCCCGTTTAGAACCAGTCTTAGTTCGAGCACCACCAAAGCCAGAAAAGAAACTGCTAAAGATGTCTTCAAAGCCGAAGCCAGCACCTCCACCACTTGCTCCACCACCGGCAAAGCCATTCATATCTTCGGTGCCAAATCGATCATAATTAGCTTTTTTTTCAGGATTGCTTAAGCAATCATATGCAACTTGAATTTCTGCGAATTTTTCTGTTGCATTTGGGTCAGTTGAAACATCGGGATGATATTTTTTGGCAAGGCTACGGTAAGCCTTTTTTATTTCTTCTTGGGAAGCATCTCTCGATACTCCCAAGACTTCATAGTAATCTCTTTTAGTTGCCATAAAAGGCCCCTTTCTTTTTTATTTCGTTTTATTATTTGTTAGTTTCTTCAAAACTTGCATCTATTGTGCCATCATCATTTTGTTTATTGCCACCATCTTGTTTTTTAGATGCTTCTTCTTGAGCTTTTTGATAAGCTTTCATAGCAACACTTTGAGCAACTTTTTCTAATGCTTCTTTTTTAGCCTTAATTTCATCTAAATTATTGCCTTTTAATGCTTCTTCTAACTCTTTCGTAGCATTATCAATATTAGTTTTTTCTTCTTCAGTAACTTCAGCGCCTAAATCTTCTACTGATTTCTTGGCAGCGAAAATAATTTGTTCACATTCATTACGTAAATCAGCTTCTTCTTTTTTAGCTTTATCACTAGCCGCATTTGCTTCAGCTTCTTTAACCATTCGATCAATTTCTTCATCTGTTAAGCCTGAACCACCACTAATTGTAATTGTTTGAACTTTACCAGTACCTAAATCTTTAGCACTTACATGAACAATACCATTAGCATCAATATCAAATTTAACTTCGATTTGTGGAACACCACGAGGAGCTAGTGGAATACCACTTAATTGGAATCTACCTAATGTTTTATTATCAGCAGCCATTGCTCTTTCACCTTGTAAAACATGAATGTCAACAGCAGGTTGATTATCAGCAGCAGTTGAGAAAATTTGTGATTTAGATGTTGGAATCGTTGTATTACGAGGAATAAGAACAGTTGATACACCACCTAAGGTTTCGATACCTAATGAAAGTGGCGTAACGTCTAATAATAAGACATCTTTAACATCGCCAGCAAGTACACCACCTTGAATAGCAGCACCCATTGCTACAACTTCATCAGGATTAATACTACGATTAGGTTCTTTTCCTAATTCTCTTCTTACTAATTCTTGAACACATGGAATACGAGTTGAACCACCTACTAATAAAACTTGGTCAATATCTGATGTTGTAAGGCCTGCATCTTTTAAAGCTTGACGAACTGATTTAGTAGTTGAATCAACTAAATCACGAATTAATTCTTCAAATTTTGATCTAGTTAAACTCATATCAAAATGAACTGGGCTACCTTCTTGATCCATTGCAATAAATGGAATATTAATATCAGTAGTTGTAATACCACTTAAATCTTTTTTAGCTTTTTCAGCTTCTAATTTAAGTCTAAACATTGCGCTTTTATTAGTACTTAAATCAATATTATGGGTACGTTTAAATTCTTTTACCATGTAATCTACAACACGATTATCAAAATCGTCACCACCTAAACGATTATTACCAGCGGTTGCTAATACTTCATATGTTCCGTCAGCAAGTTCAAGAATTGATACGTCAAATGTACCTCCACCTAAATCATAAACAAGAATTTTTTGTTCTTTATCAGTATTTTTATCAATACCATAAGCAAGCGCAGCGGCTGTTGGTTCATTAATAATACGTTTTACATCTAAGCCAGCAATTTTACCAGCATCTTTAGTAGCTTGACGTTCAGCATCATTGAAATAGGCTGGAACAGTAATAACAGCTGATGTTACTTTTTCACCTAAATATGCTTCAGCAGTTGCTTTTAGATTTTGTAAAATCATTGCGGAAATTTCTTGAGGGGTATAATCTTTATTAGTTGATTTAATGTGAACTTTATAATCAGTTCCCATATGTCTTTTAATTGAAAAAACCGTATCTAAATTAGTTGCTGCTTGACGTCTTGCACTTTCACCTACAACAATATCGCCACCTTTAAAGGCAACTACTGATGGAGTTGTACGAATACCTTCAGCGTTAACAATAACCTTTGCTTCTCCTCCTTCCATAACTGCTACACATGAATTAGTTGTTCCAAGGTCAATACCTATAATTTTACTCATAATTTTATCCTCCTATTTTATTTAATTTTTTATTATTTACTAACCTTGACCATACTTGGTCTTAAAACACGATCTTTATATAAATATCCTTCCATTATCACTTCAACAACAATATTGCTTTCAACACCTTCTTTTTCAACAACTTCAATTGCTTGATGGTAAGTTGGATTAAATGGTTGATTTAGAGAATCAATTTTTTTTACACCATAATTTTCTAATGATTGTTTTAATCTCGTATTAATCATCGCAAAACCATTTAGATATTTTTGTAATTTTTCATCATCTGTTTTTACACTAACTGTTTTATCAAAAACATCAATAACGTCTATTATTTCGGTAAAATAATCTTGCATTGCATATTTTCGTTCTTTTAGGCGCTCTTCATTAGTTCGGCGTTTAAAATTTTCTAAATCAGCACGATTTCTTAATAATTGATCATTAATTTCTTTGATTTGTTCAATTAATTTTGCATTTTCTTCTTCTAAGTGTTTAATTTTCTTTTTTAATTTTTTATTTAATTTATTATCTTTTTTTAATTCGTCTTCGGCTTCTTCAAGTTCATTTTCTAAAGAAGTAATAGTATCATCATCTTCTTCTAACTTGGTTTCTACTTCATTTTCGCAAGAATCTGCTGTTTGTTCTTGTTCCAATTCTTTTTCTTCTTCACGATAACGATTATTTTCCATTCTTTCACCTACACAATCTTTTTCATATTTTTTGCAATATATTCAAGTAACGGAATAACTTTGTTATATTCCATTCTTGTTGGCCCAAAAACCGTAATTGCTCCTACACTACCACTATTAGTTTCGTATGGCACGGTTATTACCGCACAATCCTTCATAACTTTCATTTCGTTTTCTTGTCCTATTTTAATATTAATTCCCATACTATCGGATTTAACAATTCGTAAAATATCGCGTCCTTCTAAAGCATTTAAAAATTCTCGCACTTTGTTAACATTTTGAAATTCCGGTTGTGACAATATATTATATTTGCCACTTACATGATATTTGTCCATTGCCATTTCGGAAAAAGCATTAACAAAAGCATCAACTAATTCATTGTGATAATTAATAAAATCGCGAATTTCTTCATTTGTAATATCATCCATTAAATGATTTTTAATATCACTAACAAGACAATCATGTAAAACTTCATCTAAAATACTAATGGTTTTTTCGATTTCTCTAATGCTAATACCAGCTGGTACCATAATTCTTTTACTTTCAACATGTCCTTGATCAGTTATCATTAAAATTACGGCATAATTTTCTTTTAACGATACAAATTCAAGTTTTTTAACTCGGGAATTATAAGCCGTTTTACCAAGAGCAATCGTCGCATAATTAGTAAGTTCGGTAACTAACTCCATCGATTCAGTAATGGCCTCTTCACGTGTAATATTTGGACGCTCAAAAATTTCATCAATCATAGGGAATTTATTATTTTTAGAATCTTTTCGCATAATGATTTCTTCAACATATAAGCGATAGCCTTTTTCCGAAGGAATTCTACCACTTGAAGTATGTGTTTTTTCTAAGTATCCCATTTCTTCAAGTTGCGCCATATCATTTCGAAGAGTAGCACTTGAGAAATTAAGTTCCAAACGCTTTGATAACGCCAACGAACCTACTGGTTCATTCGTTTTTACATATTCTTCAACGATGGCAATTAATACTAATTTTTGCCGTTCACTTAACATTTTCAACTCTCCTTTAGCACTCTTTTTCTTTTACTGCTAATATTATATCACTTTTTTTTAGCACTGTCAATACTTTAGTGCTAACTTTTTTATATTTTTTTCCATTTTTTATTTTTTATACCAAATAAAAAAGAGAATAATTCTTTTAAAAATTATTCTCTTATGTCCTTATTTTTAATTTACTTGAAATACGGATTATTTTTTTGTTCAAAGAAAAGAGTAGTTTCTTCATCATGACCCGGATAAATATGATAATTAGTTTTAAGATGCTTTAGTTTTTCAATTGTTAAGTGTTGTTTAAGAGTGCTACCAGTAAGTAAGTCGGTTCTTCCAACGCTATTTTTAAATAAAGTATCACCCGAAAACATTAAATCATCAAGCAAATAACAAACTGAACAATCGGTATGGCCTGGTGTATACATAACTTTAATAACTAAGTCATCGATTTTAATTAAATCATTATCATTTACCATTATGAAAAAATCATCACTTATTTTAGGAATCTGCGATGCGCCAAAATCTTTTGCGTAACTTGTTACTAAATCAAAGAGTTTCATTTTCGCTTTTTTATGTAAATAGCAAGGAATTTGATATTCATTTATAACATCTTCAAGCATTTTAAAATGATCATAATGGCCATGAGTTAGAAAAACCGCTTTAACCGTTTTACCATTTAGGTATTTTTTTAAAATTCGTAAATCATTAGCTGGATCAACAATAATTGCTATTTTGTCAGTTGTTACTAGATAAGTATTAGCATTAGCAAAATTATCACAAAATTTTTCAACGTTAATCATTTACTTCGTTTTTGGAAGGCTTGCGGCAGCAATTGATTGTCCTACTCGACGTGTCCATTCATCAGGCATCATAATCGTAATATCTTGATATTCAGGGAATTCATTTTTTAAGACTTCTTCGGCTTTAGCAATAATGATATCGCCACCATCACCACTTGTAACACGACCTAAAAGCATTAAATATTTAATATCGTAAAATTCTCGATAATAAGCTATTGTATATCCTAAATATACGCCAATATTTTCGTATATTTCTTTAGCACGTGGATCTTTAGCTTCCATTAATTTTTGGATAACTTTTAGTTTTTCGGCAGGGGAGGCATTTTCATCAAGGTCAATATGAGCAAATCCTGCAAGTTTAATTACACTATCTTGGCTAAAATATTTTACGCCACAGCCATAATCACCGCTCCATTCATCAACCATTGAATTTTGGTTATAATCAACAGGCACAAAAGCTAGTTCACTAAGCCAACCATTTAAATTACCATCTTTATTAACATATCCAACGGCCTCACTTGTTCCCATCGCAATTCCTAATACACGACCATCTTTAAGACTGAGTGAACCAGCAAGCGCTGTTACATCACCATCGTTAGCAACAGTAAGAGGAACATCACCTATTTCTTTAGCCGCTCTAATATACATATCGCGAACCTTTTCATCAAATAAATCTTGAGGAACTTTAATAAACAATGAAGCAACTCTTACTTCGTTATCAATATAAATACCAGCACTTGAAACACCTATTGCATCAACTTTTGGCATTTTGGCTGCAGCACGTTTAAAGCTATCTAAAATACCGGCATAATGATATTCGGGATCAGCATTAATTTTAGGTGACCAAACAACTTCTTCGGAATAAATAACCTCACCATTAACTACGGCGCTAACTTTACGGTCTGATCCTCCCGCATCAAAACCAATTCGGCATCCATCAAGATGTCCACCAGCAGGAAGTGATGCTTCAACTGATGATGGCACCTTATCAAAAGCACATGCAATAACTTCAAATGGTTTATTGTAAACTCTTGACATAAAATCGACATCAAATTTTCTTTTGCCTGTTAATGAAAAGACTTCTTGCATTTTTTTAACAACCAAGGCGTTACCACCTAAGTAAATTTTAAAACCACCAACAACCCAAAGAATTGTTTTAATTACTCTTTCAACCATTTCATAATTTTCTTCATGTTCGCCACTAAATACTTTCATATCATAACGATAACGATAACCATTTTGTCTTTCTACACAAATGGCAAATGGTTCATTAGCAGCTGCATTAAATCTTCTTAATTCTAAAATCATTGGTCTAAATGATTTTTCAAGAGTTGGTACATATTTCATATTTTTTACCTCTTTTCTTATTTATGTATCTTCTTTTATTTTTTGACTATTTTCTACAATAATGACATCATTACCGATTTTCATTATTTTATTCCAAGGAATTTGGACAATATCTTTATTACCAAATAAGTTTAATAATTTAAAACTGCGATAAACTTGAACATTCAAGATTTTACCGGTTGCAACATCGATTTCTACGTCATTAATTTTGCCAAGCCTTGCGCCATTTTCATCATTTATGACATCTTTTGATGAAATATCTGATAATTTCATTTTATCACCACTTTCACCAAATTATATGCAAGGTTTTACAAAATTAGACATTTTTTTATTAATTATTCAATTGATAAAATTGGACTATCGCCATACATACCATCTAAATTATAGCGATATCGTTCATCACCAACAAAAAGATGAACAACAATATCATTTAAATCAATTAAAAACCAAGTTGTTTCACTAGATGAGGAAAAACTTCGAATTTTAAAATTTAAATTTTCCGCTTCTTTTTTCACATAATTAATGGCGGAAGCACCTTGACGAGATGTATTGACACTACCTATAATAGTATAATCATAAAAAGGTGTTAAATTTTTCATATCGTAAACTTTAATATTTTTGACCACCGCTTTATTTAAAATTTCAATAATTTTATTATACATTCTAACCCCTTTATTTATAAAATTCTAAAGTATCTTTTGTTAATCTATAAATTGATTTTTCATTCTTTTCTAAATACGCAATTGTATCAATAAGAATTTTTTTAACAGCTTCATCAAGATTATTATACGCAAGTTTACGTGCTTCAATCATTGAAGCCTCAGTTCGCGTATTTTTTTCAATATAATCACTAATAAAAACTATTTTTTCTAAATCAGTCATATTAGGTCTTCCAGTTGTATGATATTTAATGGCATTTAAGATTTCTTCATCATTAATTTGATATTTTTCTTTAGCATAAAC
Source organism: uncultured Bacilli bacterium (assembly GCA_947591495.1). GTDB lineage: Bacteria > Bacillota_I > Bacilli_A > ML615J-28 > CAG-313 > CAG-313. The sequence goes on along the minus strand of CANQDG010000017.1, from coordinate 25,267 downwards.
GGCTCCAACAAAACTATGCCATACAGCTGGATAATCCTTTAATTCATTTGCTTCTTCTAAAAAATTTTGTTGTAAAATCGTTAACATTGATTCTTTATCTAATAATTTTGCAATATCATGAAACGCTGAAGCAAGAAAAACTTTAGCGGGATCAAGATTAAGCTGGTGATGATAATTTAAGGTTAAAGCCATCTCAATTACACCAATTGTATGATAATATCGAGGATGTAATTTTTGGTTAATTGTAAATTCTTTTTGAACTTTTTCTAATATTTCTTTATACATCTTTTACCATCTCAACTTTAATCTTACGCGGAATATGAACTTTGATTAGTAAATTATCGCCTACTAAACGTATAAAACCAATTCCTGAAATAAACAATAATCCTACTTGTTCAATTTTATCTTCTAATATATCAAAATCACCTATTTTTTCTTTTTCGGTTTGACTAAATGGTGGAACTAAAAGTTTCATAGCTTGCTCTTCAAATATTTTATCTGCCTTAATTGTTTTCGTGCGATGTAAATATAACGTATTTGCTACATAAAAGCAAGCACTAAAAGGCTTACTAGCAATAAAATCTATTCTTACTAAACCACCTAAGAAAATTGTTTGTCCGTCATTTAATTGAAAAACACGGGGTTTTAAATATTTTTTAGGGGTTAAAATAGTGATTGATTTATTATCTAAATAATAGCCATAATTACGATAATTAACTATCCCAGGTGTATCAATGATAAAACTATTTTGGTCAAGTGGCCATTTTATCAAATCAATCGTTGTATTATATTGTGCACTAGTCGTAATGACATCATCTTGATAACCTAAATATAATTTACCAATTTGATTCATTAAGGTTGATTTACCGACACTTGCATGACCAATTAAATAACAATTATCAAAAAAGCTTTTAGGATGATGATATTTTGTTTTTCGATTAGTTCGATATTTAAGATTTTCGATTTTATTAACAATGCGTTTAACAAAATCATTATTTTTAACACTACCAATTAAAATACTATTAACTTTTAAACTAGTCTTTTTAACAATTTCTAAAACTATTTTTTCAATAAAATTAACTTTTAAATCTTTTGGTAAAACATCAGCTTTATTAACAATAATTATGGTTTCATTATTTCCAATACATTCATCGATTTTAGGAATAAAACCACCATAAAGATCCATTACATCAACAATTAACAAAACTAAAGCTTTTTCATCTTTAATTTTGGAAATTTTATCATAATATTTATTTAAATCATTTTCTACCGAATATTGAAAATTATGATGAATTATATCATAACATCTTTTGCAATAAATATTTTCACCATTTTCAATAGTTACAATCTCCTTGACATAACCAGGTTTACTATCATCACTAAATTGTAATGGTATTCCACAACCAATACATCTACTCATTGTCAGTACCTCTTATATCAATTATTTTTTTAATTTCGTCTGCCATTTGGGGATTTTCTCTAGTTATTTTTTTGATTATCGCTTTTTCTCTTGAGCGATTAATTTTGGTATACCATTTTTCGGTAGAGCGTGAAATTGATTTTACTAAAATACTATCAAGGCCTAACTTATTAGCACAAGCAATATCAGTTACAAGTTGATCACCTATTAAAATAATCGTTTCTTTTAATAATTTATTTTGATCAATGTAAGCGGCCAGTTTTTTAGTAAAAGGTTTACGAGCATGAACTAAATAGCCATCTACAACAAATTCTTGCGTAAATAATTTGACTCTTTTATCATGATTATTCGATATAATGTATATTTGATAGCCTATTTGCTTTAGTTTCTGATTTAGCTCGAGTTGTTTAGCAGTTGGAGTTATATCATCATAGGTAGCAAGGGTATTATCTAAATCAAATAGTATAACTCTTTTACCCTTGTCATATAATGTAACAAAGTCAATCTCATAAACAGACTTAGCTAAAGATGTTGGTATATATTTATTCACTAAATCACATCCTTATTTAGTTATATTATACTAAAATTTTTGGTTTTTGTCTATAATTTGGTTTTAAGGAGTGTTTAATTTGATTGATCTATTGACTTTAATGTTATTGCCAATTTTAGGAGCTATCAATTCGCAAAATTTCCCCGATGTTTTATCGCCTGAGGAGGAGGCAAAATATCTTAATGCTTGGAAAAATAAAGACTTTGAAGCCCGAAATAAATTAATCGAACATAATCTTCGTTTAGTAGCTCATATCGTTAAAAAATTTGAAACTACAGGCATTGATAAAGATGATTTATTATCAATTGGCACATTTGGTTTAATTAAAGCGGTTGATACTTTTAATTTTGAAGCAACTAATAAACTAGCAACTTATGCCGCCAAATGTATTGAAAATGAAATTTTAATGCATATTAGAAGCACCAAAAAAAGAAAAGATATTGTATCATTATATAGTCCCATTGGTGAAGATAAAGAAGGAAATGAAATAAGACTTTGTGATGTAATTGAAGATCCAAGTCCTTCAATTAGTCATATTATGATTGAGGAAGAACGTAGTAAACGCATCCATGAAGCCCTAAAAATTTTAAACAAAAGGGAATATGAAATTATTTGTCGCCGGTTTGGGTTAGATGGATATCCGCTTGAAACCCAAAGAGAAATTGCCAAAAGTATGGGAATTAGTCGCAGTTATGTTTCGCGAATTGAAAAAAGGGTTTTAACAAAATTATATCTTTATTTAAAAGATGAATAAATTTAAACACCATCCAAAACTTTGGATGGTGCTTTTAAAAATTCTTAATAATATTTAGAACTTCTTCCATAACCTTATTAGCTGCCAATTCGGCAAATTGATTATAATCAAAAACATTAGTTGTTCCTATTATATCTGAAATAGCCCTAATTATAATAAAAGGAATCTGATTTAAAGTGCATACTTGCGCAACTGCTCCTGATTCCATATCAAAAGCAATAACATCATAATTACTAAAGTTTTTTTCAACCAACTGTTGACACTTTTGATAATCATAAACAAATTGATCACCAGTTAAAATAGTTCCTGTTTGAAAATCATTCAAATCTTTTATTAGTTCTACTTTTGGGAGAAAATATGGTGGCAAACCTTCAATTTGACCCATTTTATAATTGCCTGCAGCAGGTGCTGTCATATCAACATCATCATATAAAACTTTTGTCGCAACAATAAGATCAAGCGGTTTTAAAGATCTAGCGTATCCACCCGCAATCCCGGTATTAATAATTAACGCTGGTTGAAAATTTTCAATTAATAAAATCGTAGCAATACTAGCATTCACTTTACCAATTCCTGAGGTTGCATATACTATTTGCATATTTTGATAAATGCCTTGATAAAAAGTTATATTACCAATTTTTTGCGTTTTAGGAGTTTTAATGATTTTATTTAAGTATGCTATTTCTTTTGCCATAGCAACAATAATTCCTAATGTTTTCATTTTTAAATTTTTGTTATTCATCAGCAATTTTTAAAATTTTAACTTCAAATTTTTCTCCATCTTCGGTATTAACTAAGACTTTATCACCAACTTTAGCATGTAAAATAACTTTACCAAGTGGTGATTCATCAGATATTTTTTGTTCTAAGGGATTAGCTTCAACTGTTCCTACTAATTTATAAGTTTCTTCTTCATCCTCAGCAGGATCTAAGCGGAAATCATCATTTAAAAAACGAACAGTAATATATTTACCAAGATTATTTTTTTCGCCTTCAATTAATTTATAATTATTTAAAATATTTTCGACTTCTTTTAAGGCTGCCGCAATAATTGCTTGATTATTTCTTGCCGCATCATAATCCGCATTTTCTGATAAGTCGCCTTGTGATCTTGCTTCTTGTAAAGCAATAATATTTTTTCGTTCAGCTTCTTTTAATTCTGCATATTTCTTTCTTTGTTCTTCTAAACCCTCTTGCGTTAAATAAATTTCTTTTTGTTGTGCCATTTTACCACCCTTTCTTTATTGCAACTAATTATATCAATTTTTTCTTGTTTTGGCAAGTAATTAATTATTTAACTTTTCTAATCATATCATCTTTTTTTACAACAAAAGGTAGATAAATTAAAATCTTTTGTAATGGATGTCTTGCAACATCAAGTACTTCTTTGGTTTCGTAATCATACATTTCAGTAATGTAAAATTTCGTATTTTCTAAAGTTGGGCCAAATGCTTCAACCAAATCGCCTTTAACAAAATAATTACGCTCCTCAATTAAAGCCATTTGCGTTTTTTCATCATAATCTAAAACATGAGCAACATATTCTTTGGTTGGGTGTTCAGTTCTAGTATCATATAATTGTTCATTAATTGTTGGCATTCCCTTTAAAAAGCCGATACTAGTTAACCGATTTTCAGCTTTATTAATTTCTTCAATATAATTTTCTAAATGATCAGGTGGAATTTGATGATATTGATTATATTCATCTATTAATTGGCGATAGCATCTAACAACCGTTGCCAAATAATAAGCTGATTTCATTCGCCCTTCAATTTTTAAAGAATTAATTCCCATATTAATAAGCGTAGGAATTGTACAAAGCGCCATTAAATCTTTCGATCCCATATTAAAGAATTGCTCTTTAGTAGTTAATTTTTTGGTTCCTTTAAATAGTTGGTAATTCCAACGACAAGAATGAGCACATCCACCCCGATTAGCATCACGTCTTGTTAAATGATTACTTAAAACACAGCGTCCTGAATAACTTGCACACATTCCCCCATGAATAAAAACTTCTAATTCAAGCTTAGTGTGTTTACGAATTAGGGCCATTTCTGCTAAACTAACTTCTCTTGCAAGCACCACTCTGGTAATACCTAGTTTTTCATAAAAAGCTATTGTTTGACTATTAGTAATTGACATTTGAGTTGAAACATGTCTTTCAATTTGTGGTGCTAATTGACTAGCTCTTGTCATAATAGCAAGACTAGATGTAATAATTGCATCGACTTTTGCTTCTTTTAAGCCTATTAAAAATTCATCTAAGGTCGTTAGATCTTCATCATGAGGAATAATATTTGTTGTAACATAAACTTTTTTATTTAATTGATGAGCAAAGGTAGCAAGGTTTTTAAGATCATCTAAACTAAAATTGGATGCTCTTGCGCGAAGGCTTAAACTTTTTCCACCCACATATACGGCATCTGCACCATATAGTAACGCAATTTTAGCCTTCTCTAAATTGCCAGCTGGAGCTAATAATTCAATTTTATTCATCGAGTAAGCCATCTCCTTTTAACAAAATGGATTTTTCTAAAAGCATCCCTTTATACAAAGGAAGATGCGCTTGCTCCAATATAGCAAAACGCTTATTTAAATAAGCATCTACAACTAAATCATAAGTTTTACTATTTAAATCAACTGATTCAATAATAGCATAATCAACCATTTTTAATTGGGTAAGTTCACTAAATAAATAATAGAAATTTTCTTCATAAAGATATGTGCCATTTAAGTCTTCATAAAGATGGTGTTTTCCTTTTCTAAACTCTTCTTGTAAATAATAATTTTTAGCATGTTCATCATATTCTTGTTTCCGGTAAAGAAAATAATTTTTTAAAAGTGGTCGCCGTGAATAAAAAATTATTGATTTACCAAAACCATAAATAATGGCTGGAGTTGACATTTGATTTAAAATGGCATTTAATTCATCAAAAGAAATTTGGTTAGAAATTGTAATATATCGATTAAATTGACTATATAAATTGCAATCTAATAAATTAGTCGTATAAGTATAAGCATCATATACGAGTTTATTCGCATATCCCATCGCCCTTAATATTTGGTATACCGCTAAATCAGAATAAAAAATAAATTTAACATTTTCTAATTTGATGCTTTTTAAAGTTTCTTCTAAGGTTTCTAATTCGGTTTCATGAAAAATTCTTGTAATTTTTAAAGATATTTTCCCTTGATTTTTCCTTGTTAAATATTGATTAACTTTAGCAACCGAAAGTTTTAAAATAAAGCCCGGTGTTAAGTCTTCAATTCCAATTAAAAGATCAGTTATTTGGGGATTTTTTAAAAACTTTACAAGTTGTGTTAAGTTCACTGGTTCAAAAAGATATTTCATTTTAATTCCTCATCGTTATAGCAAGGCCATCACCGGTGGTTAAAAAAATGGTTCGATAATCAGGAAGCGTAGCTAGATATTTATTATAAGCATCTATTTTTTCCACCATTTTTTTGACATTTTTAGTTAGGCCTTCTTGATTTTCAACTAAGCCATGAAATAAAATATTATCGGTAATAATAATGCCATTAGGTTTTAAAAGGTCTTTAAAACGTTCAAAAAACTTCTGTGATTGGGCTTTAGCCGCATCTATAAAAATTAAATCATAATCTTTTTGTAAAACGGCCAAATCAATTTCTCTAGCATCGGCTAACCAAACTTTAATTTGCGATTCTAATTGATAAGTTTGAATATTTTTGATAGCTAAATTATACATTGTTAAATCTTTTTCAATGGTATCAATTTTAAGATCTTTTTTGATACTTGCCATTTGAATAGCCGAATAGCCAATGGCCGTTCCTATTTCTAAAACTTTTTCAACTTTTTTAGCTAAAATAAAACTTAAAATGATTTGTAATGATTCATATTTTACAATGGGAATATTATAAGCTTTAGCATATTCTAATAAAGGAGTGCTATCAATTGTTATTTTTTGATTGTTTAAATTTTCTAAATATTTATTCATATAGACCTTCTAATCATAATTATCTATCTATTATTATACAATATTTGTGATTTTTTTAAAAGAGAAATGACTATTCATCAATAATTTGATTTTTCAATTTATTAAAGTAATTAATCATTAAATGGCAACCATCTTTATACTTACTATTTTTAACATCAAATAACAACAACTCTTTAATAATAGCTTGATAAGCAATTTGATTAAAATAAGATTGTAAATTATTATAAATTTTATTTTTTAAAAGACTATTCATCTTAAAAGCATTGGCATTACCAATTTTTAACATCGTATAATCGTATAAATTTTTAATTAATTCATCATATTTACTAAACGGATAATTATTAAGCATTTTAATAATATGATAATATGAAGTCGCATTCTCCACATTCATCAAAGCAATAACTAACAATTTAACAATTTGTGGTCGCAATTTAACTTCACTTAAAAGTTGTAAAACCATTTCATATTTATTGGCTTGTAAATAGATTAATCCTAAACAATAATAATAGGCCTCTTTAATATTTTCATCACTAGTATTTAATTCTGAAAAATAAGTTTTAATTTTATCAACTGATTGGCTAAAAGCATCCATCGATTCTAAATAAATCATTTTAAATTTATGGCAAATAAAATGATTGGTAAAATAATTAGCAGGTGCATCTTTGATAAAGCGCATATAATCACGAATATAAATAGTATTTTTACCTAATTCAAAATTAATTTCCATCGTAAGTTCAAAAATAACCCAATATAAGATTTCATCATCAATTTTATATGATAATAAGACTTTTAAATGACGATAGGCCATATTTATTTGTCCTGTTTTGTAATAAAATAAAACCACCAAATAAATATAAAAAATCTTCTCCATATTAGAATAATAATAATTATTAGCATCAATTTTAGCCATAATAAACGTTGCTTCATCAAAATTATTTTCTAACAAATTATCGTATAATAAAACAAGCTCTCGTTCAACATCTAAATAATTATTAGATTTTACCATTTCATTAAGCATTTCTTTATAAGCTATTGTTTGATGTAATAAGTTTTTCTTAATTAAACTTAAAAATAAATTTTGTTTACGTGCTTTTTTTAATTCATCATAATTAATCGCTAATTTTTCAAATAACATTTTAAGATAAGGATCTTGAAATTTAATTTGATTATTTTCAAGTCTTGATAAATAGCTTACACTACAAATTCCACTAGCAACTTCCATTAAGCTTTTGCCTTGTTCTAATCTTTTAGCTTTTAAAATTCTTGCTAATTCAGTTTGATAATTTTCGGTTAATTCACTTTGAAATTTTGAATCAATTTTCATGTAATTTCCCCCCCCCTTTTTTTAATTACATTACACCATTTATTTTAGTCATTTTATTTTTTTTGTAAACTCATTTCCTCAAATTTTTTATTTGTGTTCTTTTATTCTTGTTATTTCGTCATTTTTTTTATTATTTTGGTGATAATTTTTTGCTTTTTCAATTAAAACCTTATTCTTTCTAGATAAAAGACGAATTATAATGAAAAAAGCAATAAATTATCGAAAAAAACTTTGATAACTTATTGCTATAAAATATTACTATATTTTTTTAATTCCTTTCTTCTAGCTTTTTCATCGGGAACAAAGGAAGAAAGAACTAAATGAAATTCTTTTGAATGATTATGAACAACGAAATGAGTTAATTCATGAAAAATAACATATTCAATTAAATAAATAGGCACTTGGGTTAGAGCTACATTTAACATTATTTTGTTTTCATTAAAATAGCAACAGCCCCATTTTGACTTAGAAGGCTTGATGATTAGCTTGGGATAAATTTTTAATAATTGATTCATTTTGATGAAACATTGATATAATAATTCTTCAAAAATAATCGTAGCCTCGTTTAAACGCCACTCAATCATTAATTTAGCAACCCTATTTAAATCACTTACTGATACCCAAATTTCATTACCAACAACATCAAGACGATTTGTTTTAGAAAAATTTACTTTTAATAAATATTCTTTACCTAAGAATAAATGTGTACTATTATTCTCGTATGATACTTTTTTTGTTTCAAGAACTTTGGCTTTGGCTAATATCCAATCAATATTTTTTTCAACAAATTGTTCTAAACTACTTATTTTAGTACCAGCAGGGTAACTAATAAGTAAAATGCCACTGGCGTTATAATGCATACGAAAACTACGGCCACGACTTAACTTAATTTGATATTTAATTTGATTGTTTTCTAAAATAGCAATTTTTAAAGGATTTTTATTCATGATTGATAAGATGATTGATAAAAATCATATACTTTCTTAGCATCATCATATACATTACTATTAGAAGTATCAATTATATAATCTGCTAAATTTCGCGCTTCTTGATCAAAAACTAAATCATCATTTGCTAAACGCCTATTTATGCTTGCTTCATCATCTTTTCTTTCAATCATTCTTAATCGTCTAATTGGTTTAGAACATTGAATATAGATAATTTTAATTTTATCTCTTGCTTCTTTAAGATATGCTTTGAGCCCATCTTTTTCAATAATAACAACTTTTTCTTTCGTTAAGTCATTTTTAGCTGTTCCATAATAATTACCATTATAATAAACATATTCTAAGAAGAAATGTTCTTTTATTTTTTTTAAGAAAGCATCCTTGCTAATAAAATGATAATCTAGACCATCTACTTCATTAACTCGCATAGGTCTAGTTGTATAAGTAACCATTTTTTGCATTTTATAATCTTTTATGAGATGATTAACTATTTGCGTTTTGCCCGAGGCACTAGGTCCAATTACTACTAACATTTTAAAATTTCCTTCTTATATAAATGATTTTAAATATGAATATATTTGATTATTTGAACCAAATATTTCTTTACATAATTGAGCAATCTTAATTGTTAATTGTTCAATTTTTAATTTGGCATTTTCTAGACCATATATTTGATGATATGCTAAGCCTTTCGAATCACCATCAGTTAAATCATCTTTAATTTGAAAAGCAAGACCAAAATATCGACCTAGCAAATTTAATTTACTCATTTTTTCTTCTTCTAAAGAGGCTATAATTCCAATAGACATTAAGGAAAATTCAAAAAGAGCACAGGTTTTATTTTCAATCATTTTTGCGACTTCATTCCAAGTATTAACTTGTTTAATCGTAACATCTTGGGCTTGACCAAAGCAAATGCCACCCGTACCAATTTTAGTTGCTAATAATTTAATTAAAGCAACCCTTGTGTTATCTAATAAATTAGCATTAGCTAACACCAAGAAGGCATCAGTTAATAAGGCATCGCCGGCAAGTAAAGCAATATTTTGGCCATAAACCAAATGATTAGCTTTTTGACCTCTTCGAAATTGACCATTATCCATTTCCGGTAAATCATCATGTATCAAGGTGTATGATTGAATCATTTCAATCGCACAAGCTAAATCGAGGCCTAAAAGGTAATCAAAACCTAAATTATCTAAGCCTAATAAAACAACTACTGATCTAATTAATTTGCCACTATTAAATAGCGTATAATTAATACTATCACTAAGTGGTGTTTTATCATTCCATAACTTTTTTATTTCAGTTAATCGTTTTATAATTGCACTTCGATATAATTCAATTTTGTTTTCCATAAAGGCCTCGCTTTATTTTTAATTAATAATTACGTTTTTTAAAAACAACTAGGATACTACCTAAAGCGGTAAAAACAGAAACTGCAATTAGGACATAAGCACTTTGTTTGCATGAACAACCCTTTTTAATTACTGGATGAATATCTAAATCATCATTTACATTATCAAACGATTGATTCCAACCCGCAAAACGATTTTTGCCATTATCATCAAGCGTAGGAGCTATCGCACTATCTCCTTTTAAAACTTCTTGTTCTGATATGAGTTTACCATTATAATCATAGAATCGAACAATAAAGACTTGACCATATACCGCATATAAATCACAATCTTCTAAAATAGGATCCGTTAAATCATATAACTCATCTGGATTACCAGATACTGACCAACCAAGAAATTTGTAGCCATCAATATCATCTAAATCAGGAGCAGTAACAATACTACCTTTAGCAACTGCTTTTGTTTCAATTAGATTTTCATCTTCATCATAGAATGATACTTCTACTTTTTCATCCCATTTAGCATAAACAGTTGTATTTTGTTTTAACTTAAGCGGGAATTGGCAAGGTTCAGTATATTCTTGATCATAATACCAGCCCGCAAAAAGATATCCGTCTTTAACTGGATTTTCTCCAGGGTAAACTTCTTCATAATGATAATAACGGTAACTACTAGTATTAGTGCCATCATTAAAATGAATATAATATGTTTTATCACGCGTATTATACAAAGCATTAATTGTAACATCACAAGTAATTTTATTATAATCATAATCCCAGCCAGCAAAAGTATAAGTATATTGATAAGTTGCTTCCATTGTTGGATCCTCTGGTGGAGTAGATGCATGTGAATATTTAACATCTTCTTCTTTAAGGATATCACCATTTAAATTTTTGTATATAACATGATAAATTTGGAAATCTAAATTATATATTGCATTAATGGTTGTATTTTCAGTAATATTATAATAAGTGCTATCCCAGCCAGCAAAAGTATAAATATATTTTTCGTTACTATCAACCGTTGGATTTTCTGGTGGTGTAGCCGAATGTCCATATTGAACACTTTCAGTTTTTAAAGTTTCACCATTAACATTAACAAATTTAACGGTATATTTCTTATCAAGAATGGTCTCATCATTATAAACATTAATTGTTATTTTACAAATTTTATCATCTTGTGTTTTAGATTTACCTTCAATGACACTTGTACCAAGCGCTTTTAAATTAATCACACCTTCACCATTTACTTCTAGAACATCTGGTTGACTAGATGTCCATAAATAATCAGTAAGTTGTTCGCTTGAATCTTCACCAAAATACAAATAAGCATTTGTTTCATTATTTAAATTAAGATTTATAACTTCATTATAGTCTAAAACATCATTATGAAGCTCATCTAAAGCTACTTGACATTGAACATTACCGCTAACATAATTAACGACTTTAGCAACTGGCTTTCCTAATGTATTTGTATAAGAAAGTGGGACAACATCATAAATGTAATTACCTTCAGCCTCTTGATCACTCCAAACTATTACATCATCATCACTACCAAAAATGGCCACAATTTCATCATCACTATAATTAATCGCATTGACATCACGATAAACAATATAGAATTTAGCATTATCTAATCGATCAAAAGTAATTGTATGATCATCTTGTTTGAAATTTTTAACACTACCAATTTGTTCACTACTAAAGCCCGCAATTTCTGGTAAGATAGCTTTATTATACCAAACTTTTTCTTTAACTTCAGTCATTTGAACTTGAGCACCATAGCCACTAGGAGCTGGTTTATCTTTATTTTTATAAGCTTCTCCTACTTGTTCATAACTATAGATGGAGGTTCCTTTAACATTTGATAAGCCTTTAGTAATTTGTAATTGTTCATAGGCTTCATCACTTCGGCCATTTTCTTTGCAATTAAGCCACATGTAAATGCCCATACCAGCATATAAATTAACATTTTTATTTTTAACGGCTTTTGCCCACCAATTTATTAATTTATCAAAGTGAGCACGATCATGGTCAATTGCCCAATAAGTTTGAGGAAGGATATAATTTATCCATTCATTATTAACCCATTTTAAAGTATCACAATATAAATATGATCCATAATGCATTTGACATCCAAGGGTTGCACCTTTTGGATATGTTAAATTACCATTTGTATCATAACGATAAGATGATAAAGGAGTATTTGCTTCGGTTTGACTATCGGCATTTTTATAAACGCCAGTTGGGGCAATACCTAATTGAACAAAGCGATGATTAGTTTTATTAAATTCATCTAAACTATCTTTTAAATCTTTAATAAAAATATCAACTTGTTGTCTTCTAAAATCATCTACTGATAATCGATCTGTATTATATTTTTCATAAGTATTATTATCATTAATACCTGCTGCATAAAAATAATCATCAAAATGAATCGCATCAATATCATAGTTTTCCGCAAGTTCTAAGCAAGTATTTATTAAAAACTCTCTAACACTAGGAATTCCGGGATCAAGAATCGTAAGGGTATTACCTACAAGAATATTGCTAGCTTTACTAGCAGGGTTATTACGATATTGACTAAAATTTGTGGCAGTGCCTGCGGCAGTAGGATATTTAGAAGATGTTCCTAAGCGATAAGGATTAAGCCATGCGTGAAATTCAATACCTCTTTTATGCGATTCGGTTATTACATATTCTAACGGATCAAATTCATCGAAATTTACTTGCGCAAGTTGAGAATTAACAACATTTAATTCCGATTTATACCATGCATCATGATTTGCGCGCACATGGAAAATTATGGCATTCATATTATAATACTCTAACGCATCTAAAATTTCATCAATACTTTTACAATAATCCGCTTGATTTGTATATCTAATATCACCCGTAAAATAACTAACCCAAGCAGCTCTTAATTCAGGATCATAGTTGATTGTAGAATCCTCAGCAGCTGAAATTGTCATTTTTTTAGTGAATAATGTTATACTGCAAGTAAACGTTATTATCATTAAAGTTATAGTTAGAATAACTTTTTTCATTAGTTGTCCTCCATCAATTATATTTAAATTATTAAAAATAATTTAGATATATTATATCATTTTATTATTAAAAATGCTAGTAATTAGAAATGATTAACTTATTAAATAATAATTATTTTTTACCAAATTATCCTTTTTTAACATAAAATAAAATCTCTTTAAACTTTTAGGTTATATAAACCTTTTTAGAGTAATCCAAACTTTATTTATAAGTTATTTTATACTAATGTATTTTTATTATCAAAATATCATAATTTTTTACTAAATATAATTGTTTAAATAAATAATTTAATTAATTTTATAAAAAAGGCTCTATAGTTTTAGTTGGGGTTTCTAAAAAACTATAGAATTAGTTGGGGTATGATTATGATGATTATTGATTATCATTTGTGCATTTGTTTTTGTATAACTATCTTTAATTACTTATTATTTTAACGTATATCATTTTGTTTGATATCAAATATTTTATTACTACATTTAATAGTTTTTATATGATATTATTTCAAATTTTGTATCATTAATAATAAGTCCTTCAGCTATTAATTTTATACTTTCTAATAAAATGAATAAACAAAAATGGTGATATAGAGTTCATCTATTATCACCATTTTTTAGGTTTTACACTCCAACTAATTCTATCTAGTCTAAAAAGAGGCCGTTTTCTTAGAAACGACCTCTTTTTGACTTTCAAAAGTCTCTAAGTCTTTTTATCAAAATCCAAACTAATTAATAGTAGCTAAAAACAGTTTCAATTCCTATAAAGGAACAATTGTTATTTTTATTTTACTTGTGATAATGCCCATCAAAATTTGTTTCAATTCCTATAAAGGAACAATTGTTATTAAACCCGAAAGAGTGATAAAAGATTTCTCTTATAGTTTCAATTCCTATAAAGGAACAATTGTTATTAATTATAATTTTCAAATAGTGTTTACATATACTGTTTCAATTCCTATAAAGGAACAATTGTTATAAGAAGAGTTTGATGCAATAGCATCTGCAATTCTAAAGTTTCAATTCCTATAAAGGAACAATTGTTATTCAGCTATGCGGATAGAGAGGGGGGGTATAGGTTTCAATTCCTATAAAGGAACAATTGTTATACTAATTGTACTTCGTATCAAAATCGAATTTTAATGTTTCAATTCCTATAAAGGAACAATTGTTATATAAACAAACTATGATAAATTTCATAGATAAAGTTGTGTTTCAATTCCTATAAAGGAACAATTGTTATAGTCTGGGTTTACTTATGTCTGCACATATGAGCAAGTTTCAATTCCTATAAAGGAACAATTGTTATATCTATTCACGAGAGTTGAAAACAAAGGACGGAAGGTTTCAATTCCTATAAAGGAACAATTGTTATAGTCTGGGTTTACTTATGTCTGCACATATGAGCAAGTTTCAATTCCTATAAAGGAACAATTGTTATATAATATTAAAAATTTAATGATTTTAAAACCTAGTAGTTTCAATTCCTATAAAGGAACAATTGTTATTAAATAAATAAATTAAATTGGAGACATATTAATGTTTCAATTCCTATAAAGGAACAATTGTTATAAATAAACAATGAGTTTGATTATCTATTCAATAAGTTTCAATTCCTATAAAGAAACAATTGTTATATTTACTACTGGCAAAAGAGTAATACATATACCGATGTTTCAATTCCTATAAAGGAACAATTGTTATATTTACTACTGGCAAAAGAGTAATACATATACCGATGTTTCAATTCCTATAAAGGAACAATTGTTATAATAAAGAAAATAATTAAATAAGAAAGGAAAAGAAAGTTTCAATT
The DNA here is from genome assembly GCA_947591495.1 of uncultured Bacilli bacterium. GTDB lineage: Bacteria > Bacillota_I > Bacilli_A > ML615J-28 > CAG-313 > CAG-313. Next base: position 10,081 of record CANQDG010000017.1, on the reverse strand, counting down.
CCTATAAAGGAACAATTGTTATTAATTATGTTCTCCGCTACCACTAAATGTATATGTAGTTTCAATTCCTATAAAGGAACAATTGTTATAATATCGATCCATCTTCCTTTTGGGTCAATATTGATGTTTCAATTCCTATAAAGGAACAATTGTTATTAGGAATTTGTTGAATATCGTTTATAGCACTGACACAGTTTCAATTCATATAAAGGAACAATTGTTATCATTTATCTGTAGTGGTTTAGATGGAGCAAACTTTGTTTCAATTCCTATAAAGGAACAATTGTTATTATAATATCGAACAAAGACGTTTGGTATTCTATGGTTTCAATTCCTATAAAGGAACAATTGTTATCAAAAAGTTAATCCAATTGACTTCTTAAATGAAGTGTTTCAATTCCTATAAAGGAACAATTGTTATTTATAACTGTATAGGTTTGAAAGAGTGGTAAAATGGTTTCAATTCCTATAAAGGAACAATTGTTATTAAATGATGGATTTACAATGTTTCAAAACGAAAAAGAGTTTCAATTCCTATAAAGGAACAATTGTTATGATTTTTAAAAATATAATATTGGAGAGAACGATTTAGTTTCAATTCCTATAAAGGAACAATTGTTATTCTGAAAGTAACAAAGAGAGGGCTGTGTACTACACTGGTTTCAATTCCTATAAAGGAACAATTGTTATTCATTAATTTCTTTCTTAAGTGTTCTTGTGTCCATAGTTTCAATTCCTATAAAGGAACAATTGTTATGAAAAAACAAATGCTATATATGATTATGGTTATATTAGTTTCAATTCCTATAAAGGAACAATTGTTATAAGGTTTTATTTGAAAAAATATATGCTAATTATCATTTTTAGCAATATTTTATATAATTTTTTTAATAATAGTAGTTAATAATATCGACCATCTATGTATTTGATTAGAAAAATTAAGCTTTTTTTTAGCAAAATTATTGAGATGGTCGATATTATATAATAATTTTAAAACGTTTTTTATTATAAAATTCTTTGGAAATCAAAAGTTTATTGTTTTTTCATGATCCCCAACTAATTATAGTTTTTTATTTTAGTTATTTACATTTATTTTATATCTGCTTTAGGATCAAAACCAAGACGATTTAAAGTTTCAACAACATATGATTCACGATATTCATCAGCTGGTTTACGATTATAATATGAATAGAAAAATTCTTCAACCGCTTTTTCATAAGGAATATTAGCAAGATTAGCAATTATTCTAGATGAACGGTCAATTAATTTTTTATTAGTTGGTAAAACTTGAACCATCCAGTTACCATAAACTCTACCCATTTTAGCCATTGTACCAGTGCTTAAAGCATTGAAAGCAACTTTAACAAGTAAATGATACATAATATCAGTACAAGTTCTTGGAAGTTCAACTGGTATTCTAATTTCATCTTTAGCAATTTTGGTTGCGGGGATTTGACCAAAACGAATAACTTTACCACCGCTATATTTGCTAAGTTCACGATTATACCAAGCGACAACTTCAGGAGTTGCGGAACCATTAATATCAATCAATACAAGTTGTGAACATGGTCTTGAATATCTTGATGGATCATCTTCATTACCAATAACATATTCTAAAACTTCTTCACCACTTACTTTTGGTGGATTATTAATAATATCTTCGCTAGCTTTCATTGTAATATAATCTTCTTTGGTCCACTCTAAACCTTTAATTGGACGACGGAAAACATGTTGCCATGCAACTTCATTAGGATATAGCGGATCTTTAATATAAGCCCATGAAACTTCACTTTGCTTGTCATTAAATTTTCTAAATGGTGGAAGCGTAAAGGTTGGTTGACGCTCAGTTGTATCAGTCATAATATCGAGTAAATAATCATGCGTTACATAAGTAACAAGACCTTTTTGGTTATAAGTATTTACTTCAAAATCAACAGCTTGTGCAAGTCCTTTTAAAGCTTTACCACTTGATAATTGTTTATTTAACATAACAAAGGCATCAGCATATTCATTAAGTGTAAGTACTTGTTTATTGATAACTGCTAATTCTTGTTCAGTTAAGTTTTCTTGTAACCAGCGATTTGCTGCAACTTCTAAGGCTGCACCTGCCGCAAGCAATTCAACTGTTGTAACTTGCATACGAGTTGAACCTGAAACGGCCATATTGCCAACATAAAGAGGGATTTTAACGATATATTTACCATTATCAATGCCCTTCTTTTGATTTTTTTGATATTCATCTAAGCATTCAAAAACAGCACGTGCTCGATCTAAATGTTTTCTTAAAATCTTTTCCGGATTGCAGAATAAATAATAAGTTTTAACGCCTAATTCATAACCTCTAACTGCTGAACCATTAATACTTGCAGAAAGCCCACATTCTGATAAAGCAACTAGAACATCACCAGGACCAATATTAGCCTCATCGACTTGTCTTGCCCCAAATGTCATATAGTCTTCGAAGTTTTCAACTGAACGGACTAAAGCTCGATCACCACCAGTTGTAAAACTACTTACAACTTCAGCCATTTCTAAAAATTCAAAACGATGAGCAGGAATTTTATCTACTAGTCCTTGCCAAAAACTACGCCATGCGCCATCCATTTGAATCGCCATTCTACCTGATGCACCAACGCTTGAAAAAACAACTTTTTTTCTTTCGTCCATACATCTTTTAATATCATCAACAAAAGCTTTAAATTCAGCTGTTTCAAATTGTCCACGTGCTACTTTAGCGATATTTTTATCAGCGCTAAGAATTGTTTTGACACCTTGAGCTGTATCTTTAGCAATTGTTGCACTTAAATTTTTAGTAAGTGGATTAGATTGCTCCGTAGGAATTACTCCTAAATGAAATTGTTTTTCATTTTCTAAAAAGTCTTTTGTTGCTTCTTTATAATTAGTAATTGTCTTGTAAATCACAATAATATCTCCTTTATTCTTTTGATTTTTACAATTTAGCCAAAATATTATACCATATTAGCTTTTTTGTTTCAAGTTATATAATTTTAGAACTTTACAAATTTCATCATGGGTTGGAATAGCATCCATCACATAAGGTTTAGTAACACTTAAAGCCGAAGCAACAATCGCATACTTAATTGCCTCATCAATTGGCATTTCTAAAGAAATACATCTTGCAAGGCCCGCATTAAATGTATCGCCAGCACCGGTTGTATCAACAGCTTCAACTTCATATGGCGCAAAAAATTGATAAGTATGTTGATTTATCAATAATGCTCCTAATTTACCTAGCGTAATGATTAAAGTATTAGTAATCTTAGGCATTAAATATCTTGCAATTTCTTCTAAAGTATAATTATTTGGTATTGCAAAGAGCGTTTTAGCTTCTTCAAGATTAGGGGTTAAAATATCAGCCATTTTTAATAATGATAAATCTTGATAATGAGCAGGAGCGGGATTTAAAATAACTTTAGTATGATTTTCTTTTGCTATTTTAATGGCCTCTTTCAAAATTTTTTGATCAATTTCATACTGAATTAACAAAACATCCGCCTTTTTGATTTCATCTTCAAAGATTTTTAAATCATCATATGTTAAAGTTAATTGCAAATCTTGATAAACAATTACTTCATTTTCACCTTGCTTATCAGTTAATATAACCCCTACGGGCGTATTTGCTTGATTAACTTTAATAAAATAATGATTAATATGATACTTATCCATATAATTTTGGCATTCTAAGCCATTTTGATCATTTCCAACTTTCGATAAATAACTTACATCGCAACCCATTTTCTTTAAAGCTATTGCTTGATTGTAACCTTTACCGCCGGGTTCTTGATGATAAGATTGTGCAAAACTTGTGATAGATGGCTTTGGTAAATGGTTAAGATTAAGAAAAATTGATTGACCACTAAGGCCTATAACGGCTATTTTTAACATATTTTCACTATGCGATTTTTTCCTATTCTTCTAAGAAGGCTTGATATGCTTTATAAGCCTCATAAACATCAGCTTTGGAAACAATTTCCATTGGTGCATGCATATTTAAAACGGCAATTCCTGCATCTAAAACATTCATATTATAATTACCTAAAATATAGGCAATGGTGCCACCGCCACCTTGATCAACTTTGCCAAGTTCAGCTGTTTGAAAATGAATATCTTTCTTATCCATAACCATTCGAACCCAACCAATATATTCAGGATTAGCATCATTAGAACCACTTTTACCTCTAGAACCAGTATATTTATTAAAAACAATACCTCTACCTAAATATGCGGCATTTTTAGCATCGTTTACTCCAGCAAATAATGGATCAAAACCTGCACTAACATCACTTGATAACATTTTAGTTCTAGCAAGAGCTAATCGTAAATCTTTTAAACTGGTGTTATTTTGAAGCGTTAATAAATCTAAAATCGCATTTTCAAAGAAAACAGATTGAGCACCGGTTGCGCCAATACTACCTACTTCTTCTTTATCGACTAAAATACAACAACTTGTATAATCAGATGGTTTACTATCTAAAAGAGCCATTAAAGATGTATAAGCACAAACCCGATCATCATGACCATATCCCGCAATCATACTACGATCAAGGCCATAATCACGCGCTTTACCTGCTGGAACAACTTCTAATTCAGCTGATAAAAAATCTTCTTCTTCAAAGTTATATTTATCCTTTAATATTTTTAAAATATTAGCTTTAACCGCATCTTTTTCAGTATCTTTTAAAGGAATGCTACCAAAAGTTACATCTAAATCTTCACCTTCAATAACTTTAGCAGCCGTTTTTTGTAATTGTTCACTTGCAAGATGAATTAATAAATCACTGATACCTAAAACTGGATCATTTTCATCATCACCAATTGCCACATTGATTAAAGTTCCATCTTTTTTTACAACTACACCATAAATTGCAAGTGGAATAGTAACCCATTGATATTTTTTTACTCCGCCATAATAATGGGTATCGAGTAAAGCAAAATCATTTTTTTCATATAAAGGATTTTGTTTAAGATCAAGGCGAGGTGAATCAATATGAGCACCTAAAACACGTAATCCTTCCACAACTGGTTTTTTACCAATTTGAAATAAAACGAGATTTTTATTCATATTTGTTAAATAAACTTTATCGCCTACTTTTAACGTTTTAACCTTGCTTAAGTCTTGATAACCTTTTGCTTTAGCAAGTTCAAGGGCTTCTTGAACACATAATCTTTCGGTTTTACCTTTTGTAATAAATTTTTTATATCCTTCAGAAAAATCCATAATAGCTTGCATTTTTTCTTCACTAGCGTCTTTCCAAATATTTTTTGCGTACATTAAAATCACTCCTTTTACTTATTTTTTACAATATATGGCATTCTATACTATTATTAAATTTTCCATATATTTGTAATAATTATACCATTTTTTAGGGGAAAAATCTTACAATTTGATTAGTTTATTAAAGATGAAAAAACCTTCTAAGTTTAATAAACGATAAACATAGAAGGTTTATTATTTTGATTATTAAAACTTACTATAGTAATTCACTATAGCTAGGACTTTCTAAATATTCTAAATCCCTTGCGATTACTTGTCCTTTAAGCGTCGCAATCGTAAACTTACCATCTATTAACATTATAATAAAACCATCACTTGATATACTAATGCCTTCATATTCATCATAATCAATAATAAGTTTACCTTTATTATCAATAACACCTAATAAAGATGCTTCATTTTGAACAACATAATATTTTTTATACGCAAACTGGACAATTCCTAAAAAAGGTAATTTTTGAAGCTTTGAACCTTTTATATAATAACTATTTAGTTCTTCTTCATTTTTAACATAAAAATATATTTTTTGATCATAAAAATCAATAAAAGACAAATTCATTGTTTTATAATTTAATTCATGATGATCATTCAAATCAAATAGCATTTTACCAGAAGTATTATATATAACAAAATGATCCTCATTACTAGTAACAATGATGCCAAGGTTTATATAAGATAGTTCTAAATAATATGAATCATCAAAGGATAAGATTGGATGATTTTTTTGATTATAAACGGTTATTTGTTTTGTATCTTGATTACCAACGCTATAATATCCACTATATAAATCATATAATTTTTGTTTGTCATTTTCTTCAAAAAGAATTTTACCTTTAGAATTTATCACAAATCTTGTAATTTCATTAGTCGTAAAATCTTTTCTAGCATATGATGCTAAATCATTTTCAAAAGCATTAGCATAATCATATATACATTCAACAACTACTTTACCTTTTTGATTGACGTATCCCCACTTACCACTAGCTGACTGAACAGGGGCTAAACCACAATTAAAAGCTTGCGCATCACTATATTTTAAATCAATTACCATTTTACCTTTTTTATTAATAAAGCCATAAATATTATTTTTTTCAACAATTGCAAGTCCTTCAGAAAAATAGTCAATATCGTCATATTCAGCATCAACAATTTTTTTATCATTTTTATTAATAAGACCATATTTATCATTATCATCTTTATAAATGTATAGACCAGTTTCTTCATCATATTTTAATTTATCATAACTACTAGTCACTTTACGGCCTTTTTTGTTAATTAAAAAGTATTCATCATCTTGTTCAACTATTGCGCGACCATCATGAAAAGCACGGGCATCATCATACGCAAAAGCAATTTTAGTATGACCTTTTTTATTAATAAAGCCCCATTTATCTTCGGCGTTTGCTACTGGTAATAAGCCATCAGAAAACAGTTGCATTTGTTTATTATACGTTTTTTTTGTTTGATTAATGCTACAACTTGAAACACTTAAACATAATATTAATAAAACAACACTTAAAAAAGTTCTCTTAACTATTTTCATTATTTCCTCCTTACAAATATTTAAAATCAAAATTTACATCATTTTGGGTAAGATTAATAACAAGATATGTCCCATTAGTTTTATCACGTGGTCTAGTAACTGATCCAGGATTACAAACATAACTATCTTCGCATTTTTCTAAATAATGTTTATGGGTATGCCCAAAAATAAAAATTTTACAATGTTTACTCTTAATAAAGTCTTTCGTAATTTGATAAAATTGATGACCATGAGTTACATAAATATTACCATATGGGGTTTCTATGTATAATTCTTTTGGATAATCATAACCGATATCACAATTGCCCTTAACAGCTCTAAAAGGATCAATAGCCTGTGGTAACACTTGACTATCACCGGCATGAATGAATAAAGATGCATCTTGGTTATCATTAACAATCTTTTGCAAAATTTCCCTATTTCCATGGGAATCACTAACAACAACTATTTTCATTATTTAAATGCTTGCTCCTCTTGATAAAAATATTTACTAAAAAATTTACTAAATAAAGTAATTAAAGGTCCCATAAAAATAAAGGTTAAAATGGTATTAAAACCAATAATATCGGAGCGTCTTAAAATAAAAACGCCAATAATTAAAGCAATTAAAGTGCATAATAAATCAACTATTATTCTTGTATATTTATATGATATTTTAGGGCATAGTTTGCCTAAAGCTAGAGGCATACTATCATATGGAGCAACTCCTAAATTAGCCCCGGCATATAAAGCAATTCCCATACTTATAATAATAAGTCCTAAAATACCATAAAGCCCCTTAATAAACCATAAATTGCTATCTAAGTTGCAAATTAAAAATAAACGCACAAAAAGATCACAAAAAACGCCTGTTAATAAAAAATTAATAATAGTTCCGATATTTATTTTTTTGCGCAAAGTAAATAGCATAACAATTAAAAAGAGAAAATTAATTAAAATATACCAAAACATATAAGGAAGGTGTTCATTGTTAACTAAATACATAACTGAATAAACCATCGCCGATAATGAGTCTTGGCCAAGTGATGATAATTTATAAAAACTAACGCCTAAACCTAATAAAATGGTTCCTAAAAGAACGCCCGTTATTTTTTTACATATTTTCATTTTAATCCCTTCTTTTTATAATATTATACCAATTTCTCCTTTAAAAGTCTTTAAAAACGATAAAATGTGCCTTTTGAGGTGCACATTTTATTTATTTTACTTTATAATTTATTCATTTTTTTAATTATGTTAACTTGTTTTTTTAAATTGTTTAATACCGAAGTTGAATTACTTGTTTGATCAGGAATTGTTACATCATTTCTTGTTAAAACATCACAAGTTACAAAATCAACCCCCTTATTAATCCACTCTTGTAGCACTATAGCTTCAACATATTGGGTATAAGTATAACTTGAAACCTTTAATCCTGCCTCATGATAACGATCGATCCATTCTTTGGTATTAGTTGATGAAATATTAAAACTAACATCAAAATTCCATTCGATACAACGATTTAAAATCGTTTCACTATCAGCTGAATTAACTAAATATTGACAAGGAATATAATCATACCCATTTTCTCTTACCCATTTAAGGCATTCCCATTGTGAGGTTAGTAAAATGGTATAATCTAACATTCCAGCTTTTTCAATAACTTCCATTAAGGCCGCCATTCTTGATTGATCAGTTGATGTAATTCCTTTTGATGATTTTAATTCAATAACCGCATATACTGAATATTCTTTACAAATTGCTAAATATCTTTCTAGTGTACAAATTTTAGTTGTATAAACATTACCTCTTTTAGCCGTATATTCAACATCTTTTAAATTAGCCCAATTGGTACTAGCAAGATTTAATCCATTAAAAGTATCATCATGACATAAAACAAAAACACCATCACTTGTTTGTTTAATATCACACTCAATGGCATCATATCCTTTAACTTTGATACCATTTAAAATAGCTTCTTCACTATTCATGATCCCTAAATAACTTCCCGCATGCCCAATAAACATTAACTTACTGCCATTTGCCTCCTTTGCCACTTTCCATTCTTCAAAAATAGCACTGACAACCAAATTTCTTGCGGGCATCGTTTCAGGTAATTTTTCATCCCAATCAACAAATGATAATCCTTGTTTAAATGGTTTAAACATTCCAATGCGTGAACCATATTGATAAGTTCTAATGGTATCTTCTTCACCTTCAACTTGATAAGTTATCGTATAATTATTAATCGTAAATTTGGCTTTAAAAATTAAATTTTTGGCAGGCATGACATCTGGAATAGGATTACTCCAACCAGTAAAGGTATTTCCTTCTTTTTGGGGATCTTGGGGCTTTATAATTGGAGCGCCATATTCATAAGTTTCTGTTAAATAAGTTACACCGGCTACTTGATAAGTTATCGTATAAGTGTTTTTGCGATATATGGCTTTAAATGTTAAATTTTTAGCAGGCATAACAGCTGGAACTTCTTGATCCCAACCACTAAATGTATATCCGGTTTTAGCAGGTGGAACAAAGTTACTAATTGTTTCTTGATATTTATATGATACTACTTCGGTTTCTTCTTCATCAATTATGTAAGTTATCGTAAAAAGCGCATCATCAAATAAAGCTGTAATAACCAAATCTTCATCTGGCATAACCGATGGAATTTCTTGATCCCAAGCAATAAAATTATAACCTATTTTAACTGGGGTGGTAGGTGGAACAATTGCTTCTTGATATTCATAAGTTTCCACTTCTTCTTCATCACCAATAATATAAGTTATCGTATATTTTAATTTGGCAAAAAGTGGTTTAACATCTATTTTTTTAGTTGTAATCTTTTGATTAGTTGAAATTAGCGTTTCACCATCGAGTGACCAGCCAAGAAATTCATGTCCCTTTTTATTAACAGTTACATCTTTTAGAATTTCATACAGATTGTCACCCATTTTTGGTTCTTGATTAATTGAAGCATTTATAAACTCATCATCTTCAACTAAATAATTAATAACCACCTTTTTATGACAACTAGTAAGTAATAAAGTTGTTAAAAAAATAAAGCATAAACTAATAATATATTTTTTCATTCGAACTCATCATCCTTTTTCATTACAATTATATGCTAAAATGACTTTTTTTTCAATTGTTTTATCTTTTTATCTATACTTAATAAAAAAGTTCGGATATGTGAATTTCTGTAGGGTTTTAGGAACCTGTGAAGAAGTGTAGGGTCTCCCTATACATTTTCACAGGTTTTA
>CANQDG010000016.1 GCA_947591495.1 uncultured Bacilli bacterium | reverse complement strand
AAAATAAACAGATTGAAGAGCAAGACAAAAGATTTAGTGAATTATTAAATAAAACTCAAAATACAACCAATAATCAACCTACTTTAAATATGCAAGAGTTTTATAAGCAATTTAAAGAAGAAGAGACCAAAGAGAAAAAGAGACAAGAAGAAGAGCAGCGCTTACTAGAAGAAAAGAAAAAACAAGAAGAAGAGCAGCGCTTACTAGAAGAAAAGAAAAAACAAGAAGAAGAACAACGTTTACTAGAAGAAAAGAAAAGGGAAAAAGAATATATAAAGAATAATTTTGAGATAGAAAATGGTGCATTAACAGAATATACAGGTAAATCTCCAAATGTTATTATTCCATCTAATGTCACAAGTATCGGAGCAGGTGCCTTTGCTGAATGTACAAGTTTAGAAAGTATCGAAATTCCATCTAGTGTCCAAAGTATAGAAGAAGGTGCCTTTGGAGGCTGTACAAATTTACAAAGCATAACCATCCCATCCAGTGTCACAAGTATAGGTTTAGGTGCCTTTTCACGCTGTACAAGTTTAGAAAGAATAACCATACCATCCAGTGTCACAAGTATAGGTTTAGGTGCCTTTTCACGCTGTACAAATCTAAAAGATGTAACAATTCAAGAAGGAGCAATAAATATAGAACAAATGGCTTTTGGTGGCTGTACAAGTTTACAAAGTATAAATATCCCATCCAGTGTCCAAAGTATAGGTTCATTTGCCTTTTATGATTGTACAAGTCTAAGTGAAGTAAATATCACAAATCTAGTATCATGGTGTAAAATTAGTTTTAGTAATGATTCTTCTAATCCATTATCTAATGACAAAGCAATATTAAAAGTAGAAGGTAAAGAAATAACTGTTATAAAAAAAGATATGTTAGAAGGTGTAACAAAAATTCCAAGTTATGTTTTTAATTATAAAAATTTGCAAAGTATAGAGATTCCATCGAGTGTCACAAGTATAGGAGAAGATGCCTTCTATGGATGTAGTTCATTAGAAGAAGTAAATATCACAAGTCTAGCATCATGGTGTCAAATAAGTTTTGGAGGCAGTTCTTCTAATCCATTATCAAATAAACAAGCAGTATTAAAAATAAATGGAGAAAAAATAACCAATCTAACAGCTATAAAAGAAGAAATGTTAAAAGGAGCAATAAATATACCAAATAAAACATTTCAAAATTGTACAAAATTACGAAATATAGAGATTCCATCTAGCGTAACAAGTATAGGAGAAGATGCTTTTGATGATTGTACAAATTTAGAATATAATAAATATGATAATTGCTATTATTTAGGAAATACAGATAATCCCTATTTAGTATTAATAAGCACCATTGATACAAATATTGAACAAGTAACAATAAATGAAAGGACTAAAATAATTTGTGGATTCGCTTTCAAAAATTGTTTCAATTTAGAAAGTATAATCATTCCATCTAGCGTAATAAGTATAGGTTATAGTGCTTTTGGAGGTTGTGAAAATTTACTTGAAGTAAATATTCAAAGTATAATTTCATGGTGTAAAATTAGTTTTAGTATTGATTATGTCAATTATAATGCAAATCCGTTATCAAATGGGCAAGCAGTCTTAAAAATAAATGGGGAAGAAATAACAAATATAACAGAAGATATGTTACAAGGCGTAACCTATATAGGCGCCTATGCTTTTGCTGGTTGTACAAATCTAGAAAAAATAACGATACCATCAAGTGTCACAAGTATAGAAGAATCTGCCTTTGTGGGCTGTACAAGTTTACAAAGCATAGCCATTCCATCAAGTGTCACAAGCATTGGTTCATATGCCTTCGATAGCTGTACAAATCTAAGTGAAGTAAATATAACAAATCTATCATTATGGTGCCAAATTAATTTTGAAAGCGCAAAGGCCAATCCATTATCAAATGAACAAGCAGTCTTAAAGATAGAAGGAAAAGAAATAACAAAGATAACAGAAGATATATTACAAGGCGTAATAGAAATTCCAAGTTATGCTTTTGCCCATTGCGCAAGTTTACAAAGTATAACTATCCCATCAAGTGTCCAAAGTATAAAATTTGGAGCTTTTGAAGGGTGTACAAATCTAAGTGAAGTAAATATAATAAATCTAGCATCATGGTGGCAAATTGAGTTTAGTGATGATTATGCTAATCCATTATCCAATGACAAAGCCATATTAAAAGTAGAAGGTAAAGAAATAACAGTTATAAAAAAAGATATGTTAGAAGGTGTAACAAAAATTCCAAGTTATGTTTTTAATTATAAAAATTTGCAAAGTATAGAGATTCCATCTAGCATAACAAGCATAGAAGATGGTGCCTTTTCTAGTTGTATAAGCCTTTCAAGTATTATCGTAGATTCCAATAATCCTAAATATGATTCAAGAGATAATTGTAATGCCATAATCGAAACAAGTACTAATACCTTAATTGCAGGATGTAAGAATACAATCATTCCAGAAAGTGTCACAAGTATCGGAGTAGGCGCCTTTTATGAATGCACAAATTTAGAAAGTATAGCCATTCCAACAAGTGTCACAAGTATAGAAGAATCGGCTTTTGAAGGATGCTCATCTTTGCAAAAGATAACCCTACCATTTATAGGAGATGGAAGTAATAATACAGGAAGTAGTAATACAAACTTTAGTTATATCTTTGGAGGAAATGTTCCAATATCATTAAAAGAAGTAATCATAACAGGTGGAAGTTACATAGATGAAAGAGCCTTTTGTGGTTGCTATAATATAACAAAAATAACTCTTCCAGAGTCAATAACAAGTATTCCAAGTGGTGCTTTTTTTGGTTGTACAAGTTTAAAAAATATAACCATTCCATCAAGCGTTCAAAGTATAGGAAAATATGCTTTCTGGGATTGTAAAAGTTTAGAAAATATAACTATTCCATCCAATGTCACAAGTATAGGATATAGCGCTTTTGAAGGCTGTACAAGTTTACAAAGTATAACATTACCATTTGTAGGAGATGGAAAAAAGAATACTCATTTTGGTTATATTTTCGGTGCAAATAGTTGTCAAGATAATAGTCATTATGTTCCATCATCATTACAAAAAATTATCATAAGAGGAGAAAAAAACATAGAAAAATATTCCTTTTCTGGTTGCAATAAAAATTTAACAATTTATTGCGAAACATACACTAAACCTACTAGTTGGGATAAACATTGGAATAAGAAAAATAAGGGATTTTTATCAGGACGTTATAAAGTAGTATGGGGTTATAAGACTAAATAGAAGAATTGATTGGTGATAAAATAGATGAAGCCCTATCTAATCAAAAGCAAGAAGTCATTTAGGTGTTTGTTATGGCACTGGTCGAGGAGTAAATCAAGATTATACACAGGCAGCATATTGGTATAGAAAAGCAGCAGACCAAGAGGATGCTGAAGATAAAAATCAGTTAGATATTATTATGAAAAAAATCAATGGTTAAAACGATTATATTTAAGTATACTTCACTATTAATGATATATTTGAATAAAAAAATTGATTTAAAACAAAAAAAAGGAAGATAACAAAACTTGTTACCAAGTTGATTATCTTCCTTTTTTAAATATTTTTAAAATAGATAGAAAAATGGTTATATTAAAAAATATTAAATACTTTTATATAATTATATAGAATGTAAAAATAAATTATAATAAAATAAAATGATAAAATTAGAAAAAGTAAATACATTATCACTTATTTTAGTTATGTAAGATATAAGAAATTTTTAAAGAAAACTAGACAAAAATTTTATATTATGGTAAAATAAATTATTATTAAAATTATCCATAGGAGTTTTATTATGAAAAGCGTTAAAAGAATAGTTGCTATACCACTATTTTTGGTTATTATCTTTAGTATATGGGGGATTTTTATTGGTGGGTTTAATGCTAACAATATTAATCCTTTTTTAGAAAAGCCGGTCAATGCTTCAGATCTAGTGATGAATAATTCTTTACCTGATGCGATAAAGCCTCTTTTTAAAGACTATACGATGACAGCACTTGCTGATGAATATAACTCACTTGATAAATTAGAAGCTTTTAAAGCAACGCTTGATAATATTGATAATTATCAAGAATATCTTGATCGAGCTCAAATGGTCATTCAAGGCGAAGTTCTTTATAATAAAGAAAGAGAATTTTCGACTATTGATGGTAGAGCTAAGCTACTTGAACAATATGGTGATGTAAGTAATTATTCGAAAAATGTCTTAAAAACTAACTACTATACCTCAGATCTTATGGTAACGGGTCTTTATGGGCTTACTGGGCAAACCATTACCATTTTTGTGGAAGCAGATAATACAACTTATTTGCCTAAAGTCATTTTTACTCAAAATCATGGTTATTGGCAAGGTGAGTGGCGAGTTGAAAGAACCTTGAAGCGCGGTATTAATACTTTTGTTTATCCTAAAATTGTTAGTGACAAAAGCGTTATTTCAAAAGATGAAGTGCAAGGTGGAGCTATCTATCTTAAAAATCCGTATGATTCAAATTCCCAAAATGGTGATGTAAGCATTTATATTGAAGGCGGAGGCTTTTATCCTACTTATCAATTAGGTGATGATCAAGAAAAGTTTTTAGGAATTTTAGAAGAATATGAATTAATGCGTAGAAAAAATCCGACTGAAATGCTAGATATGGCTGAACTTCTTCCAGATAATGCCCTATTTACAACTAAATCATCGGTTTTATACGAAACTTATATTGAAAAAAAGATTATCGATCCAGCTGAAAATCTTACTTTATGGAGTAATTATTTCAAACAAACTTTTGAATTTAATGGAATTGCCTTATCAAGTGAATCACATAATTCTAATTATTCAGAAATTAATAAACACATTAGAATCAATTTGCGTTGGATGACGCCCCTTGCTGCATCTGGAGCTTATGCGTATAGTTACCATATTGGCATTTATGTTCAAAATTATTGGTTAGCTAATTATTATGAAAATATTAGACATGTTAATCCTAATAGTATCTTAAATCCTAAAGAATATTTTGATATTGGTCACGAAATAGGTCATGTATTAGATGTTACGCCACGAACAATGGCAGAAACGACTAATAATGTTAATGCTACTTTTGCTTATTTAGAAATTTTAAAAAATGTTGCAACCTCTTTTCAACCATTTTCTAAAACGTTTAATAATTTAGCATCAGATTATACCCTTAATTATTCAGCTTTCGATGAAGGAAGAATTCTTTATACAAGTGCTGATTATGATCATAATTATTTAATTTGGTGGTATCTGGAATCCATTTATCCTAACTATTGGGCAGATTTAAATAATATGTATCGTGCTAATGGTTATCCACTTTCTAATAAAGAAGAATCTTTAATATATTATTCATCACTTATTACTAAACGCAATTTAACTGAATACTTTGAAAGATGGGGCTTTTATATGAATAAAACTTCCAAAGTTAGGTTTGAATATGCCAAAAGCTCGGAAGAATTTAAAACTAAAATGCAAGAAGCTATCAATCAAGGTTTAATCGATGATAACGCTTATAATCATCTTTGGTATGTTGATAATAGTGAATACGAGTTTACCCATAAAAATAACCAAATAGTTGATCAAACTTATCAAGGTAGCACTCCTGAAATTGTTAGTATCAAACAAAATGATACTAACCGAACAATTAGTATATATAATCAAGAAAAAGATCCTAATCTTTTAGGATATGAAGTTTTATCAAGTGTTGATGACATTAATTACAAAATAGCAGGTTTTACTTATACAACATCATTTGTTGATACCAATCATTACAATACAGCACCTTTTTATAAAGTGCGGGCTGTTAATCGCTTTTTTAATGCTAGTTTAGATAGCAAAGCTGTTCAAAAAATCGATGATGAACAAGTAACAGGTGGTGTTTGCCGAATTGGTAATAATCAATATAGCTCTTTATTAAATGCCATTAATGCTATTAAAAATAATCAAGAAAAAGATACTACTATTTATCTTTTGGATAATTGTTCAATTGATAATATGACACTTTATAAATCCATTACAATAGCAATTGATCCTACTATTACAAAAGATCTTGTTATCACAAATAGTGGTGATAGCATGATGTTTAATATCAATAGTTCTTTTACCTTAATGGGTAATGAAAAAGCTAGAATTATTATCGATGGCAGAAATGTCAGTCGAATTTATGCACCTATTTATGCGGGAACAGGCAGTTTTGTTGCTCGTTATGTTACTTTTAAAAATTGTCTTTCTTCCACATTTGGTGGAGCCATTTTTTCCGTTGGTGCTGAGATTAATCTATCATATTGTCAATTTATTAATTGCACTTCGAATAAGAATGCAGGTGCTATTTATTTATCAACTAATAAAAAAATTACAATTGATAATACGGAGTTTATCGATAACGTAGTTGATATCTATTTTGTTCAAAATATTAATTTAACTTTTGTTGGTGTAGTCCCTAACATCATTTGTGATTTTTCCAACTTTACAACAGCACAATATATTAATTGTCAAGATTTTACGCCTCAAGCAACCGATTTAACAAAGATTAAGTTTATTAAATCTTTATATGATGCATCAATTGCAAATGATCAAATAAAAATAGCACTTTGTGAATATATATTAACTTTTAATTTTGACCAAACAAGTATCCAGTTTACAATTTACACCAAAGAATTTATTTTTGGCGATGAAGAAATTGATGGCATTGATGAAGAATATTACATTGCTAGTTATCAAGATGCTGCATCAGGCGAAAAATATTTTTTAGGTGATATGCTTACTATTAGTGAAAATATGACATTTATCATAACTTTAGAAAAGCGCCTTAAATTAAGCCTTGAATATTTTAACAATCAAGAAGAGTTATTATTACCAAAGGGTGCACATTATTATTTGCCAAAGTTTGATAAGGAAGGAAGAGAAATTGTTGCATGGCAAACAACAAGTGATATATATTTTTCAGGAAATATTTATGAAGTTTTAGAAAATCAAACTCTTAAACCTCAATATGTAGGTTATTATCGGGTTGAATTTATAGTAAAAGGTTTTGTTGAAAACTATGCTTATTATAAATATGGGACAACGATAACAACTATGTCATACTTAGATGAAGATTTTATCGGATGGCAAGTTGACAATCAATTAATTTCTGCTGAAAAAGCGTATCTTGTTACCAATAATACAACTTTTATTGCTCACTTTAAAAGTGATGAATTATTAGTTGATTTAAAATTAGCTGTGATTGAGTTTAGTCAAGATTTTGATTATATATATGATGGCCAGCTTAAAAAACCGCCATTTACCGTTAAAATTAATGATCAAATACTTGATGCAAAATTCTATACTTTTACTTTTACTAATAATTTAAATGCCGGTATTGCTTCAGTTACTTTAGAGGCTGTTGAAGGCTTATCAATAGGTTTTATAACTAAGACCTTTATCATTAAAGCTCATCTTTTAGACGAAAACCAAATAAATGTTGTTGGTATAGAAGATGTAGTCTATCATCCAATGTTAACTAAACCAAACTTTGAATTAAAATGGTTAGGAAAAGTCTTGCAAGAAAATCAAGATTTTAATGTAACATATTTGGATGATGTAACAAGTGCTGGACATGTTAGAATTCTAATTGAGTTTAGCGGAAATTTTGAAGGTAGTCTTCAATTAGAATATGAAATTTTTAAAGCTAATAGAGACAACTTAGAAGTTTTAATCGAAGATTGGACATACAATAAAGAACCAAGCACACCAAGTATTGTAAATGAATTAGAAAAGTCGCAAGTTACATATACATATAGCAAACAAATAGATGGTATATATTCTTCAGTTCAACCTACAAACGCAGGCGTATATTATCTTAAAGCCGTCGTTAATGAAAGTAAAAATTATAATGAAAAAGTAGTTTACAAAAAGTTTACGATTCATAAAGCTCAAGGCATTGTTGAAATTGAACTTTCTAATTGGGTTTATGGTCAAAATCCTAGCACTTTATATATTAAATCAGATACTAATGATATTAATTATCCAACTATTTTATATCGTCAAATCATGCAAAATAGTTTTACCCAAGATTTACCAACTAATGCGGGCGAATATGAAGTAAAAGTTATACTACCAGAAAATGATAATTATTTATCATGTGAAAATATCACATCTTTTACAATTATTAAAGCATCGATGCCAAGCAATATTCCATCAACAATTAAAGTGTTACCAGATTCACATATTTTAAACGATCTAAAACTTCCTGATCATTGGCACTGGCAAACACCTAATAAGGCTATTGATGAATCATTAAAAAAAGCAATCGTTATCTACGATGATAATTTAAATTATGAAAAGGTCACCTTTGAAGTGCAACTTATCTTTGATAAAGAAGAAGCTCCTATAAAGAAAAATAATTTTATAGTACCTATTATAATTACAAGTAGCATTTTATTAATAATGATGGGAGGATTAGGATATATATTTTATCAAAAAAAAAGACATCATCAATAATTTATAAATTAAAAAACTTTATTTTGATAAAAAATAACTTAATAGTAGAAAATTTGCAAAAAATATGGTATAATTAAAAAGCGTTTAAAATATGACAAAGAAAGAAGAAAATTTATGATAACATCTTTAAATAATGAAAAAATAAAAGCTTTTCTTTCTTTAAAAGATAAAAAGATAAGAAACGAAGAACAAAAGTTTTTAATTGAAGGATTACATTTAGTAGAAGAAGCTTCTAAAACATCATTACTTGAGGCAATAATTACAAGTGATGAAAATTTATTAAAGAAATTTAATAATGTTACAAGCTTTCATGTAACAGATGCAATCATCAAAAAATTATCATCAACTACTAATCCACAACCAATTGTCGGAATTGTTAAAATGCCTTCATACGATAAATATTTAAACAAACTTGTAGAAAAAGAAGACTTAAAATTAGTTTTGTTAGATGAAATAAATGATCCAGGTAATCTTGGAACCATTATTAGAACAACTGCAGCTTTAGGATATGATGCAATCATTATGAGTCCTAATTGTGTTGATTTATATAATGAAAAAGTTGTAAGAGCAACCCAAGGGGTATTATTTAAAATTCCTCTTTTGAAAGAAGATTTACTTAATGTTATTAAAGTTTTAAAAAAACGTAATGTTAAGTGTTTAGGAACAGCTCTTAGTAAAGATGCAACTAGTATTAAGCAAGTAAAATTAGCAAATCGTTTTGCAATATGTTTTGGCAATGAAGCAAGAGGTATCGCAAAACCTGTATTAGCATCAATGGATGAGATAATCAAATTAGAAATGAAAAATGATGTTGAATCATTAAATGTTGCAATCGCTGCCGCAATTACAATGTATGAACTAATTAGATAGGAGAGTTAAATATGGCTAATAAAATTAAAATCGTTACCGATTCTAATTCAGGTATTTCCCAAGAAGAGGCTAAAGAATTAGGAATTAGTGTTATACCAATGCCTTTTACTATTGACGGTAAAGAATATTTAGAAGGAGTTGATTTAACTCATGAACAGTTTTATCAATTACTTTTAAAGGATGTTAATATTTCAACTTCCCAGCCTTCTCAATATTATTTAGAAAAAGAGTGGAAACACCTTTTAGAAGATAATGATGAAATCCTTTATATGCCAATGACTAGTGGACTTAGCGCCAGTTGTGAAAGTGCTAAAAAATTAGCACTTAAATTTGATGGTAAAGTCACAGTTGTTGATAACTTAAGAATTTCAGTTCCATTAAAGGAAAGTATTCTTGAGGCTTTAGAGATGGTTAAACTTGGTAAAACCACTAGGGAAATTAAAGAATATCTCGAAGCAACCGGTAAGAAACATTCAATTTATATTATGGTTGAAACCCTTAAATATCTCAAAAAAGGAGGAAGAATTACGCCTGTTGCTGCGGCAATCGGGACCATTTTACATATTAAACCAATTCTTTCTTCAAGAGGTGATAAGTTTGATAAATTCTCCAGTGCGATTACCCTTTTTCAAGGTAAGAAAAAAATAATTAATCAATTACGAAAAGAACTAAACACAGAATTTAAAGAAGAATATGAAAAAGGCAATATTACGGTTTCAGTTGCATATACTAATAACTTAGAAGAAGCCTTAAAGTTTAAAGAAGAAATAAAAAAAGCAATACCTAATGTAACATTTAGATTTGTTAATGCTTTATCTTTAAGTATTAGTTGCCATACAGGGCCAGGTGCTCTTGGAGCTGCCATCATTATTAATAATTATTTAAAAAAAGAATAAAGAACTAAAAAAACGATGACTTTTAAATCATCGTTTTTTAAACGTCAAAACAACTACCACCAATAAATTCCCTGATTAGAGAACTAGTGGGAATAGCTGACTCATCATCAATAGGTCTAAAGTATTTAAGATATTTAATGAGTCTATTAGCAACTAAGAATTCGGGATCAGTTGGTTTAATTTCTCTTAAAGCAGGAAGGGCTTTGGTTCTTAAAATACATAATTCATAAGCAAGGGCTGAATTAAAGACAAAATTAGCGCCTTCTTGATTAGGATAAATCCATTTAAATTCTCCATTGCGAACTGATTGCCACATTCTAATCGTTTGAGCTGCTGGTGAATTACGAAATTGCATATCACGAACAATTCGTCTAATTAATCTGATATCAGTTGTATTAAGAGGCGAATGGTCATCAATATTGATTTGAACTTGTGGAGCAATATAAATTTTATATTTTTGATGTTTAGGAATAGAAGAAGTTAAACGTTCATTTAAAGCATGAATACCTTCAATAATAATTGGACTATTTTCATCAACTTTAATGGTTCTACCTGATTCTCTATGACCTGTTTGAAAGTTAAAATGAGGTAATGTTACTTCTTCACCATTAATTAAATCATATAAGTTTTGATTAAATAAGTCAATATCAAGACAATTAATATGTTCTAAATCTAATTTATCAATGCTTGTTTTTTGAATTTGACAGATTTTATCTTTTTCTAGATAGTAGTCATCCATTGATATCATAACTGGATTAATCCCTCTTGATAAAAGTTCAATTCTTAAGCGGTTACAAAATGTTGTTTTACCACTAGAACTAGGTCCCGCAATTGCAATTAAACGAATATTAGAAATACTATTTTCAATATAAGTGCCAAGTTCAGTTAACATTTGATTATGTTTAGCCTCACACATTTGAATGAAATCCACAATATTATTTTGTTCAACATAATGATTAATGTCAACAATTGTTTGAAGTTTTGTTTTAATATTCCAAGTATAGGAGTTTTTTAAAGTTTTACCGTAAGTGGTTTCTTCAATAAATTCAGGAATTTGAGCATCTAATTCATAACGAGGATATTGAATAATAATACCAGGACTATAAGGCTTAATTACATATTCTTTAAGACAGCCTGTTGATGGTAACATATATGAATGCATATAATCATAGTAATTATCGCATTTATATAAATGAACTGTTTTTTCAGGGCGATATTTAAGTATTTCTAATTTATCAAGATGTTGATATTTTTTATAAATTTCTTTAGCCTCATCAATACTAACTGTTACTCTTTCAATAGCAAGATTAGCTTTAATTAGACGATCTACTTCCGCAATTATACTATCAGTATGTTTTGATAGATGAAAATTAGGGGTTAAAACTTGACAAAAAATTGAACGGGAAACATTATAACTAAATCTAATATCAACGCCTTTATATAAATTAAAAAAAGCCATCGCAATGACATATCTTAAAGTGGCTTCATAAGCTTTACCTGCTTCAATATTTTCTAGCCCAATTAATTTGATATGACAATTATTATTTTTTTCTGTTAATTTAAAACGTAATTCTTTAATTTGAGCATCAATTTGACAAACCATAAAATTGGTTTTTTGGGCATCATCAATTAAATCAAAAACGGTAGTGCCTTCTTCAATGAATTTTTCTTCATCATTAAAATAAACCTTAATCATATAATCATCTCTTTTCTTTATTACAATTTATTATATTTTAACATAAATATTATTTTTTTGCAATGAAATTTCTTTTATTTGCAAAATACTTTACAAATAAAAGAAAGTGGTTATATCATATACATATAGTTTTCGAGGTGTCTATGCAAAACAAAGAATTTTTAGGAACACAAAAAGTTTTTAAATTAATTATTAAACTAGCCATTCCTACGATAATTGCCCAAATTGTCAATTTACTATATAACGTAATTGATCGGATTTATATCGGTCATATTTTAGAAATAGGGGACCTTGCTTTAACGGGCGTTGGTATATGTATGCCAATTATTATGCTTATTTCGGCATTTTCCGCAATGATCGGATTTGGAGGAGCGCCTAGAGCTAGTATTTATATGGGCAAAAAAGAAGATGAAAAAGCTGAAGTTGTCTTAGGCAATAGTATTACTTTAGTTGTTATTATTAGTTTTGTCTTAACTATTTTATTACTTATTTTTGCAAAACCACTCCTATATGTATTTGGCGCAAGCGATAATACAATTAATTATGCGCATAATTATTTAAAAATATATATCATCGGTAGTCTTTTTGTGATGATAACTTTAGGTCTTAATCCATTTATATCAGCCCAAGGCTTTACTAAAGTTAGTATGGTTTCGGTTATAATTGGTGCCCTTTTAAATACTTTGTTGGATCCTATTTTTATTTTTGCTTTCAAGATGGGGGTTCAAGGAGCAGCTTTAGCTACGATTATTTCCCAAGGTGCCTCAAGTTTATTTATCATCTTATTTTTATCAAGTAAGAAAACTTTATTAACGCTTAAATTAAAAAACCTAAAATTACAACCCAAAATCTTTTTACCGGCTTTAGCATTAGGCCTATCACCTTTTGTTATGCAATTAACCGAAGCCATTATTATGATATGTTTTAATGCTTCCTTAAAAAAATATGGTGGTGATGTAGCCGTTGGCTCAATGACGATTCTTTCTAGTTTAATGCAATTTTCGATGTTACCATTAATGGGGCTTGCCCAAGGCGCCCAACCAGTTACTAGTTATAATTTTGGGGCCCAAAAGCCAAAAAGGGTAAGAGATTCTTTTTTGATATTATTAATAATTTCCCTTAGTTATTCACTACTTTTTTGGCTATTATTATTAATTATGCCCCATGTGTTTGCGCAAATGTTTACTAAAAAAGCTGAACTAATTAATTATACCGTTTGGGCAATTCGAATTTATTTTGCTTCGTGTGGTATTTTTGGCATTCAAATTGCTTGTCAACAAACCTTCATTGCGATTGGTAATGCTAAAATTTCCCTTTTTTTGGCGGTTTTACGTAAAATTATTTTATTAATTCCTTTAATCTTTATTTTACCACTAACAATGGATAATCATGTTTTAGGCGTTTTCTTAGCTGAGCCGCTTGCAGACTTAATAGCGGTTAGCGTTACTTTAGTTATGTTTATTATTTTCTTTAGAAAAGCTTTAAAATCACTTAATGATAATGCATTAAATAAGCCATTATGATGCATAATATCATTAGGTGATAAAATGGAAAAAGACGAAGAAGCTCTTTTTAAAAAAACTTGTCAAATTAAAGATTTTCCATCTCTTAAACAAAATTTAGAAACCGATATTTTAGTTATTGGGGCAGGACTATGTGGTATTTTAACCGCTTATAAATTAAAACAAAGTGGTAAAAGGGTTGTTGTAATTGAAAAAGGTAAAGTCGCATCAGGTATTACCCAAAATACAACCGCCGTTATTAGCGCTGAACATGACACATTATATCAAGATTTACTTGCTAAAGAAGGTTTA
This sequence comes from uncultured Bacilli bacterium, assembly GCA_947591495.1. GTDB lineage: Bacteria > Bacillota_I > Bacilli_A > ML615J-28 > CAG-313 > CAG-313. The sequence continues at coordinate 27,032 of CANQDG010000016.1, read as the reverse complement.
GCTAAAACCGCTTTACATTTAGAAGCTAATCTACAAGCAGTTGATGAATATCTAGCATTAAGTAAAATCTATGATTTTGATTTTGAAATAGTTGATGCATATTTATATGCGACTGAAGATGATGAAAGGATCATAAAAGAAGCAGATGTCCTTCAAAGGTTAGGAGTTGACATACAAATTGTTGATAAGACTGCCTTACCATTTAAAATTTCGCATGCGCTTAAATTTCCCAAACAAGCGCAAATGAATCCGTTAAAATTAATTAACCATTTAGTTCAAGATTTAGAAATCTATGAATATAGCGAAGCATCATCTATTAAAAAAAATAAAGTAATGGTTGGCCCATATTATATTTGTGCAAATAAAATCATTATTGCCACCCATTTTCCTTATCTTAACCATCTAGGAATGTATTATACGAAAATGTATCAAAATCGTTCATATGTTATTGCACTTAAAACGAAAGAAAAACTTGATGGCACATATAATTCCATCACCCAAGGGGGATTTTATTTTCGTAAATATCAAGATTATTTACTAATTGGCGGAAACGATCAAAAGACCGCTAGCAATATGGAAGGATTTAGTAATTTAATTAGTTTTGCCAAAAAATATTATCCCAAAAGTAAAATTACTAATATGTGGGCTAATCAAGATTGTATTACCCTTGATGATTTACCTTATATTGGGAGGTATAGCAATTTTAATCCTAACCTTTATGTGGCAACTGGGTTTAATTTATGGGGAATGACCCAAGCCATGATTAGTGCAATTTTATTAACCGATTTAATTAATAATCAACCCAATAAATACCAAGCCCTTTATAACCCTTTACGAAACCCCTTAGGAAAAAAGCTTTTTTTAAATTTGGGGCATTACTTAAAATATTTAGTTAATTTTAAGAAAAAACGTTGTCCGCATTTAGGTTGTGCTTTAGTTTATAATGAAATTGAACATACCTGGGATTGTCCATGTCATGGTTCACGTTTTACCGAAGATGGCAAATTGTTAGATAATCCGGCTTTACATGATTTAAAGTAATCTTTTAGAAAAACGAGAAAAATGACTAGGTAATAAATTTAATATCTTGACTTTTATTAATAAATGTGTTAAAATACATATAGCAATTATCGTTAACAAGGTGAGCTAAACGGCTCACCATTTTTAGTGAAAGGAATGCCTATGAATGATTATTTGTTAAAAATTAAAGAACAAGCAATTCCTATTGTTGAATCGCATCAAAAAGTTTTAGTTGATGTCGTTTTACGAAAAGAATTTTCAACCAACATTATTAGTATCATTATTGATGATCCTGTATCTTTTACGATTGATATTGATGAGGTTGCCCAAATTAATTTAGAAATTTTAGATGTTGTAAATGATTATATTCCTGATAATTATTATTTAGAAGTAACAACGCTAGGAATTGAAAGAGCATTAGTTACGGAAAATGATTTTAAGCGGGCAATTGGTCAATATATCTATTTAACAACCTATCAAAAGCAAATTGAGGCTTTTAACTTAAAAGAAATGAATGGTTATTTATTGAATTATAATGAAAAAGAAATTGAAGTAGAAATTGAATTAAATAAACGAAAAAAAATAGTAACAATTGCAAAAGATCAAATTGCTAAAATTCGACTTGCAATTGATTTTAGGAGGAAAGATTAAAATGATTAGTAAAGGTTTTTATGAACAATTAGAAACAATTGCCAGTGAAAGACATATTGAAATAGAAGATGTATTAAGCGCTGTTAGAGTAGCTTTAATTAAAGCTTGTCAACTTGAAGGTTGTAAAGGGGAAATCGAAGTTGAATTTAATGATGAACAAAAAAATATTCGTATTTTCCAAACTTTCCATGTTGTTGAAGAAATTTCATCAGATGGACCAGAAGGCCAAATTACTTTAGATGCAGCCAAAGAATTAAGAGCTCGTGTCAGGGTTGGTAGTGAATTTAGACAAGAAGTTAAATTTTCTCAAATTGGCAGAAAAGGAGCAACTCGCTTTAAACAAATTTTCATTCAAAGTTTAAAAGAACTTAGTGGTCAAAGGGCTTATGAGTTTTTCAAAGATAAAGAAGGCGAAGTTGTTAATGCCATTGTTATCAAAAAAACGGATAATGCCATTGGCTTAAATCTTGGCCAAGATGTTATAACTTTTATGCCAATTGATGAAATTTTACCTGGGGAAAAATGTGAAGTTGGTAATCATTTAAAGGTTTGCATTACTAAAGTAGAAGAAACCGGTAAGGGTCCTAAAGTTTTTGTTTCGCGTTCTAATAAAGATTTAATTAAACGTTTATTTGAAATGTATATTCCAGAGATTGCTAATGGCACTATTGAAGTAATGGCAATTGCGCGAGAACCAGGTAGCAGAACTAAGATTGCGGTAAAAAGTAATAACCCTAATGTTGATGCGAAAGGCTCTTGTGTTGGTATGCAAGGCGCAAGAGTAAAACAAATTAATGAGGCCTTAGGTGGGGAAAGAATTGATATTTTCAATTGGAGCGATAATTCGATTATTTTAATCGCAGAAGCTTTAACCCCAGCCAAAGTTATCGCAGTATTAGTTGATGAAGATACGCATAAATCAACGGTAATTGTTCCAGATGATCAATTCTCACTTGCCATTGGTAAAGGGGGACAAAACGTTCGTTTAGCATCGCTTACAACCGGTTGGAAAATAGATATTAAAGATGAAACTACTGCCTATCGTGATGGCATAAGTTTTAAACCTAATGTATATGCTTATTAGGGGTAATTTATGAATAATCAAGTTAAAGTAAAAAAAGTGCCCCTTCGCAAATGTGTTGCAACTAATGAACAACACCCTAAACGGGAAATGTTTAGAATTGTAAGAACACCAGAAAATCAAGTTGTAATTGATTTAACTGGTAAGACTCGCGGACATGGTGCTTATTTATGTAAGAAAAAAAGTGCCATTGTGCTTGCTAAAAAAAAGCACATTTTAGATTATCATTTAGAAACACCTGTTCCTGATGAAATCTTTGATGAATTAATTAAAATGTTAGAAGAGGAAAAATAATTTGCAAAAAGGATTAAATTTGCTCGGCTTAATTAGAAGAGCAGGAAAAATGACCTTAGGCACAGATCTAACTATTAAAGCTCTTCAAAAAGGTCAAATAAAATTAATTTTAGTCGCACATGATGCGTCTAGTAGCACATATGATAAACTTGATAAAAAAGCTTTCTTTTATCAAGTAAAAGTATTAAATAATTATTCAACCGAAGAACTTTCAAAGGCAATTGGCATGTCCTCCATTAAAGTAGTAGGTATTACTGATGAAGGATTTGCGAAAGCCTTCCAAGTGGAAATAGAAAGAGGTGACTTTTAATGAAAGTTAAAGAACTTGCAGAAATCTTAAAAACAACAAGCATCGATTTAATTAATAAATTATCTAATGTGGTTTTTGATGCTAAAATAACAGACGATTTTGAAGTATCAAAGGATTTAGAAAAGAAGTTAGCAAAAATGTATGGTGTTTCATATCCATTTAAGACCAATAAACCTAAACCTGCTATTAACAAACCAGCTGTTAAAATTGGTTCATTAAAACAAGAAGAAAAACCTAATATTTCTAAATCATCAAATCCAACTCCTAATAATAATAATATTAACAATAATAATATTAACAATAATAATATTAACAATAATAATATTAACAATAATAATATTAACAATAATATTAATAACAACAATACTAATACTAATAAAAAACCTAATAATAACAATAATAATAATGTAACCAAAAAGCTTGAAAAAAAGCCTAATCAAGCTAATAGTGCTAAAGCTCAAACTAATAATCAAAATCACAAAAATCAAGAAGTTAAAACGCCGGTTAATAAAAATAACACTCCTACACCAAATAAAACACAACCTACCAAAGCTACACCAAAGCCTAAATATGTAGAAGAGACCATTGTTCCAAGAGTTGATGAAAAACTTCTTGAAAAGTATGGTGATTATTTAGAAGAAGACGAATATAACCTAACAAGAGAAACGCGGGTTAATAGAGCTAAGAAAAATAATCAAACTGAAAATAGCATTGACCTCAATAAGAAAAAGAAAAATAGTAATAAAAATAAAACAAATAATGCCAAAAAAGAAAATCGTACTAGTAATGTCTTTACCAAAAAAGAAAATGAAGAAAATGTCTTGTATTATGAAAATGGTATGAGTGTTATGGAAATTGCGAGTGAATTAGGCGTTAACGTTACCGATCTTGTTAAGAAACTCTTTGTTTCAATGGGTGTTATGGCAAGTGCTACCCAAGCGCTTGATCGTGATACAGCTGAACTTATTGCTATTGAATATAATTTCGAATTAAAAGATAAAAAAATTACAGACTTAACCCGTTTTGATGAAGTAGAAGTTGAAGATAAAGAAGAAGATTTAGTAAGCCGTCCAGCTGTTGTAACAATTATGGGTCACGTTGACCATGGTAAAACAACCCTCTTAGATACAATTCGTTCAAGTCATGTTGTAAGTAGTGAAGCTGGTGGTATTACCCAACATATCGGTGCTTATCAAGTAGTTAAAAATGGTAAAACAATTACTTTTATCGATACACCAGGTCATGCTGCCTTTACGGAAATGCGGGCAAGAGGAGCTAAAATTACCGATATTGTAGTTTTAGTTGTTGCGGCTGATGATGGCGTAATGCCTCAAACTAAAGAAGCAATTGAACATGCCCAAGCTGCTGGTGTGCCAATTATTGTTGCAATTAACAAAATGGATCGTCCTGGTGCTAATCCAGATAAGATTAAGACCGAACTTACCGAATATAACCTTGTTAGTGAGGATTGGGGTGGCGATACTATTTTTGTTAATATATCGGCTTTAACTGGTAAGGGTGTTGATGAACTACTTGAAATGATTATTTTAGTTAGTGAATTAAAAGAATATAAAGCAAATCCTAATCGCCTTGGTATGGGTTCTGTTATTGAGGCTAGACTTGATAAAGGAAGAGGTCCAGTTGCTACTTTACTTGTGCAAAATGGTACAATTAAAGTTGGTGATGTTATCGTAGTTGGAACAACCTATGGTAAAATTCGTTCTATGGAAGATGAATTAGGCCATAGTGTCAAAGCTGCTGGTCCATCAAAACCCGTTTCTGTGACAGGACTAGTTGACGTGCCTTTTGCGGGCGAAAAATTTATGGCTTTAAATGATGAAAGAAAAGCGCGTGAAATTGCAGAAATTCGTTTCCAAAATAAATTTAATGAAGAAAAAGGTGTTGGTAAAGCTGTTTCTTTAAATGAAATATTTAAAGAAAATAATGAAGAAAAAACCCTTAACTTAATCATTAAATGTGATGTTCAAGGTTCAATTGAGGCTATTAAAGGTTTACTTGACAAGATTCATATTGAAGGCACCAACATTAATGTTATTGGCGCCAGAGTAGGTGGTATTACTAACAATGATATCATTTTAGCAGTTGCATCAAGTGCCATTATTATTGGTTTTAATGTTCGACCAACTTCCCAAATCAGTGATTTTGCTAAAGAACAAGGAGTTGAAATTAGACTTTATAATATCATTTATAAACTTCAAGAAGATATTGAAAAAGCTGTCAAAGGCTTACTTGATCCTGTCTTTGAAGAAAAGATTACTGGTCAGGCTGAAGTTCGAGAAATTTTCAAAGTTAGTAAAGTTGGAACTATTGGAGGAAGCTATGTTACAAGTGGAACTATTGTTCGAAACGGATCTGTTCGTTTAATTAGAGATAGCATTGTTATTTATACTGGAAAAATAGCTGGTCTTCGTCGTTTTAAAGATGACGTTAAAGAAGTCAAAGCAGGTTACGAATGTGGTATTACCATTGAAAATTATAACGATATCAAAGTAGGAGATATTATTGAATGTTTCGTTATGGAAGAAACAGAAAGAGAGTAAAATCAGATGGCATATCGTGTAGAAAGAATGGAAAAAGTTATTGAAAGAGAACTTGCTAATATCCTTTTTTCATCAGCTAACAATAAATTAAAATTTGTTTCGGTGACTAAAGTTCATTTAACAAATGACCTTTCAATTGCGACTGTTTATTATACAGTAATGGGAAACGCTGGGGAAATTGAATCAACCAAAGAAGATTTAGAAAATGCCAAAGGCTATTTACGAAGTCTACTTGCCCAAAAAATTGATTTACGAAAAACCCCTGAACTTCGTTTTAAATATGATGAATCATTAGCTTATGGTAATCATATTGAGGAAATCTTAAATAATTTAAAAAAATAAATTAGTTAAAAATGTAAGTTTTATAAGATGGATGAACGATTATGAGTCAAGAAAAAGAAGTATTAGATAAAATTAAAACCAAATTATCATTAGTACCAAAAAAACCTGGTTGCTATCAAATGTATAACAAAGATGGTCAAATCATTTATGTTGGTAAGGCTAAAATCTTACAAAATCGTTTAAAAAGTTATTTTACTGGTAGCCATGATGCGAAAACAACTAGAATGTTAGAAGATGTTGTTAATTTTGAATATATCATTACGCATTCGGAACTAGAAGCTTTCTTATTAGAATCTAATTTCATCAAAAAGAATCGTCCTAAATATAACATCTTATTAATGGATGATAAAACTTATCCATATATTATATTAACTAATGAAGAAAATCCGCGTCTTCTTTATACAAGAGATATCAAAAAAGAATTCAAGAAAAAAAATAAATATGTTTTTGGCCCTTATCCTAATGCTAAAGCATGTAAAGATATTGTTGAAATTTTAAATAAAACATATCCCTTTAGAAAATGTAGTCATATTCCTAATAAAAAATGTCTATATGCACATTTAGGTCAATGTCTTGCTCCATGTGAAAATCATCTTCAAAAGGCTGATTATGAAGAAAGTATCAAAAGTGTGGTCAAGTTTTTAAATGGCAATACCGCAGATACGATTGAACGAATAAACATGTTAATGGAAAAAGCCTCAAATGATTTGCGTTTTGAAGAGGCCATTGAATATCGGGATCTATTAAGTTCCATTAATACGATTGTCGAAAAACAAACAATGGAATTAAATGATAATATTCCCCGTGATATTTTTGGCTATTTCCAAAAAGATGGCATGATTTCAATTCAAGTTTTACATATGCGCCTTGGCAAAATCATTGAAAGAAATGGCGAAATCTTTGATTTAGTTGGTAATATTGATGATGCGGTCCTTTCATATATATATCAATTTTATGATTTAGGTTTTAATATTTTACCCAAAGAAATTATTATTCCTTATTTAGAAGAATCATCAATTTTAGAAGAACTCTTAGATGTTAAAGTTACAATTCCTGTTAAAGGTATCAAAAAACAACTTCTCGAAAATGTAATGGAAAATGCTAAAAACAATATTAATAATTTACAAAAAATGCGTCTTTTAGAAATGTCTAAAACGACTAAACCATTAGAAGAACTTGCTAAACTTTTAAAAATTGATTATCCTAAAACCATTGAATTATTTGATAATTCTAATATTCAAGGAGCAAGTCCTGTCAGTGCGATGGTTAAATATGTTGATGGCAAACCCGTCCCTAAAGAATATCGTAAATATAAAGTTAAAACGGTTGTTGGACCTGATGATTATCATACAATGATGGAAGTTATTGAAAGACGTTATAAACGCTTACTTTTAGAAGAAGAAAAACTTCCTTCTTTAATTATTGTCGATGGTGGTAAAACCCAAATTAAAGCCGCTTTAACCGTTTTACAAAAATTAAAAATTGATGATCAAATTAATTTAATGGGACTTTTAAAAGATGATCGCCATAAAACAAGAGCTTTAATGAATAGTAAATTTGAAGAAATTTTGATTGATAAAAAAAGTGATTTATTTTTGTTATTAGAGGCTATGCAAGATGAAGTTCATCGCTTTGCGATTACCTTCTTTCAAAAGACGCATACCAAAAATAGTTTAACCTCCATTTTAGATGAAATCGAAGGCATCGGAAAAATGCGTAAAAAGATTCTTCTAGATAATTTCGAAACAATCGAAGACATTAAAAATACCTCAGTTGAAAAATTAAAAGCTCTTGGATTTCCTAAAGATGTTGCTAATAATCTTTTAACAAAACTTAATTTATAAAAGTAACCTCTCATTTATTTTTGGCATAATATACTTGTGAAAGTGTGGGAAAAAAAGTGCCAATAAAGAAATTTTTAACAATGAGAGAACACCAAATTTTTGAATTATTAATTGCTAATTATGATACTGAAGAAATCGCAACAAAACTTAATATCAGTAGTAAAACCGTGCGTAATCATATCTCAAATGTCATTCAAAAGTTAGGAGTTAAAGGTAGGAGCCAAGCAATCTTAGAACTAATCAAAATGAAAGAAATCAAATTATAAGCTAAAATAAAGGAAGTGAGATTATGCGACTAGTCTATGGTACAATTCGTTTTTTTGAAGACGAAACACGGATCTTTGAAATACTTTTAGATCGAAAGGTTCAAAAATTTTATCTAACTAGAAGTCAATATAAAAAATTTAAACCATACTTAAGTGAAGGCTTAGTCGTTCATTTCACTTGTAAAGATGATAAAATTCATCAAGCTGGTTATAGTGTTTATGAGGTAATAAGTTTTATTAAAATGGTTCGGCATATGCCAAGAAAAACCATTGTTTATTATGATTTATCAACCATCAAGCAAGGTGTAAAAAAAATCATTAATCGTGATGGTTATCGGATGTTTTTAGATTTAGAGTTTACAATGCCACCCCATGGTTATACTCATGGTAGTGGTTTTGTTTCCGAAATTATCCAATATGGTTTTTGTTTAGAAGATGAAGAAGGTCAAATTATTACCACCGAATGGGATATGGTTAAACCAAAAATGCAAATTGGAATTAACACAAGAACGACCGAATTCTTAAAAACAACGATGGATAAAATCAAAAATGCTCCATCATGCTATAAGTTTTACAATAAATTAAAAGATATTATTACGTATTATCAACCAACTATCTATGTCTGGGGAAGAAATGATATCATAATGCTTGATTCCTTTTATCAAATGAATAATTTAAAGCCATTAGTTGAACGAAAAAAATTTGTTAATCTAATGCAAGTTATGAAAAACTATTTTGGGATTAAAACAGACATTGGGCTTTTCAATGCCTATGAGCTTTTTAATACAACTCCCATCAATAAACAAGATCATAATGCTTTAAATGATGCTATTGCAACATCAGAAATTTTTAAATTATTCCAAAAAGAATTAAATAAAGATACAAATTAAAATAAAAAATCATATTGAGCTTAATTTCAATATGATTTTTTTCTTTTTTAAACATTTTTATTAAAAAGGGTTGAAAAAAAGATAAAAAAATAATATAATACATATGTAAAAGAAAAAATCTAAATAAAGGAGTGATAGAATGTATTGTCCAAAATGTGGAGAATTCATCCCTGATGATATGTCTTTTTGCCCTAAATGTCATTATCAATATTTACAAGAAGAACAAAAAACAATTGTAAACGAAGCTCAAAATGGCGTAAGAAAAACTATAACTAATTTTTTTACGAGTAAATATTTTTTGGCTATAAGTATTATCTTGATAATAATAGGTTCTTTTCATATTTTATCAGGTATATTTAGTTTATTTACATCATCAGGCATCTTACAATTAGTTGTTAACGTTCTTGGCGCCGTTTTTGCTTTAATCAGTGGTATTAGCGGTCTTTATGTGTATAAAAAGAAAAAAGATCTTGATAAGAAACAAATTCAAAAAATTAATTACTTTAACAATTATAGTTATATTATAGGAATTGTAGGACTTGTTCTTATGAGTATCTTATTATTTATATATTTAATATTCTTGCTTATTTTAGCCCCTTCTATGAAGTTAATAGTAAGTGAGGATAGGAGTATAATTGGTTCGTCAATGCTAATATTTTATACCTTAATTATTATGCTTATTTTATTAAGTGGCTTAGGTATTGCGTTTATTGTTAATTATTTTATTACTTGGAAAAAAATAAAACAATATTATGACACCCTAGCAACCACGATTGAAACAGGTGAATATAAACCAGTTAAACAATATCCATATGTAAGATTATTTGTGATTGGTGGAATTATAATCTTTTTGGCTATAATGCAACTTGTAGGAACATTTATTATATTAAGCTTATTTAATGTATTTAAAGAACTTATACTAACGCTTTTAAAAGAAGCAACAAGTGCCAATAATGGTAATTATATATTGGTTGAAACATATATCAACATATTGTTTAATATGGTTAAATTTGTAGTATTATTAGGATTGATTACTATTGTTATCAATTTATTAACGGCATCTTATATGATCATTTCCGCAATCTCCTTTAAAAATATTCATCAAGAATCCCTTAAAGCGCAAGAAAAATTAGAACAAGAAAAGCAAAAATATCAAGATGTAGTAAACAAAACCGATGAGCAATTAAAAAATTATTTAGTCACTCAATCGATGAATAATAACGAAATATAAAAAATATAATAGTAGTAGATATGAATAATATTTACTACTATTTTTTATATAAAAAATCCAAAATAAAAAAAATAGTTAAAAAAATACCTAAAAAAGAATAGAAAAAATGAAAAATTTATTTAATTGCTTGAAAATGTCGCAAAAAATATATATAATATTAGAGTAATTACTATTTTTATATAATAAAAATTTTTATATAATAAAAATAGTGAAAAAATTAAAAAAAATTTAAAGGAGAAGTTTATGACTTGTAAAAAATGTGGTGCCACACTTTCAGAAGACACTTTAATTTGTCCTACATGTGGCGAAAAAGTAGCTTTAGCAAACCAAGAAGAAAAAGTAAAAGCTACAAAACAAAAAGTAAGCGATGTTCTTACAGAATCTTTTTCTAGTAAGCTATTTTTAGCTCTTACTATTTGCTTAACTGTAACATGCGTATTTTCATTTATTGCTGCAATCGGTAGTATTGTACATTTTAGCCTTTGGAATTTAGTAAAGAATCTATTACTTGCTATTTTCTCTTTAATATCAGTTCTTGCATGCTGGAAATTACATGGCAAAAAAGTACCTTGCAATGGTGAAAATGTTAAGAAATATAACAAATATAATAGCTTAGCAGCAGTTTTAGAAACAATTAGTGCTGTTTTTACTGGTATTATTTGTTTCTTAATTTTAATTGTATTTGTTCTTGGCGGTGCTTGCTCATTAAGTGCAGGTAAAGCAGCAGGATCAACTGGTACAGATGAAGGCGCAGCAGCAGGCGGTGCTTTAGCAGGTATGGGTGTTGGTCTAATCATAATTGGTATTTTAGTTGTTGTTGCGGTAATGGCAATTGTAATTAATATTGTAATAGCTTATAAACAAACTAAAAATTATGGTAAAGCTTTAGCAGATACTGCAGACAGTAATCAATACAAACCTAGTAGAAAACCTCCATATATTCGTTTATTCATTATTGGTGGCTTTATTGCTTTAGGTGGACTTATGACAATTCTTTCTTCATTATTTATGAATAGTCTTATCACTGGTATAGTAGGTTCATTAGATTTAGGAGAATCTGCTGATATGGTAGATAAATTTGTTGGTCAAGCTACTTCTGGTAATTTCCTAACTAATTTTATGGACGCATTACCTGAACTTGCTGCAGGCGGCTATCTAATTATTACTGCTCTTTTCTTCAAATCAATTGATAATAAAGAAGAAGCTTTAGCAGTTGAACTTACTCAAGCACAAGAAGAGTATGATCAAATTGCAACAAGAACAGAAGCTGAAGTTCATGAAAATTTAAATAAACAACGTTTAGCTAATGAACAAAAGAATCAACAAATGCAAGATATGCTTAATATGATGATGATGAATCAATTAAACAATCAAAACAATAATAATAACAATAATAATGGAAATAGTAATAATTCACAAAGTGAATAATAAACTGAATAATTAACTATTTAAACTTATTGAAATTAAGAATCAATCAAAAATGGAAGTTTTGGGTTGATTCTTTTTATTTTTAACTTTAGTATCTAATAGTAATAAACTAAAAAAGAATCATTATAAACCTAACAAAAATTTATTTAACAACTTGAAAATGTTAAAAAATATTAAAGGAAGAAATATATGATTTGTAAAAAATGTGATACTACTCTTCCAGAAGGCTCTTTAATTTGTCCAACATGTGGTGAAAAAGTAGCTTTAACTGAACAAAAAGAAAAAATAAAAGCTGCAAAAGAAAAGACTTTAGAAATTGAACTTGCTCAGTTACAAAAAGAGTATGATGAAATTGTTGAAAGAACTGAAATAGAAGCTCGTGAAATTGAAAACAGATAATGTTTTATGGTGGGCAAAATAATCAACAATAAAAATTTAACAATTTTCAAAAAAATAATAAAATTAATTAATAACTAAAAAAAGAATCTAACAAAAAATTAAGTTTTGCTAGATTCTTTTTTTATAGTTATATATATTACTAAAGTAAAAACACCTCTAAATGAGATGTTTTAATTTTTATTAATAATATTAATAATAGGAACAATCAAAGGTTTTCTTTCCGTTTTTTGATAAATAAATTTACTAAGTTCTGTAATTAATTGCTTTTCAAGGGCTTTGCTATTAATGGATTTATGCATTTTTAAAGCATTGTTAAAAATATCAGTTGATTTTTGCTTGATGGTATTTTCCAATCCTTTAGATAATGCGAAGTCCGCAAACCCACTAGCATTAAGACTAACATTACCAATTAAACGTTTATTTTTCGTAATTGTAAAGGTTAAAGCTAATAATCCCTCATCGGCCATGTGTTTACGTTCTTTTAAAATATTACTATCTACATCGGATAAAGAAGCATCAAGATAAATTTCTGATGCGGGGACTTTTCTTTTTAAAACTCTTGCCCCTTTTTCATTAATTGAAAGAACATCACCAGGATCTAAAACAAAACAACGTTCTTTCTTTATTCCTAGTTCAGTTGCAATTTTAGCATGTTCTTTTAACATTAAATATTCACCATGAACAGGCATAAAATATTTAGGTTGCATAAACGATAACATCATACGAATCTCATTTTGAGATGCATGACCGGTTGTATGAGTATCAGTTAAAGGGCTATTTTGAATAACATGAGCACCTGCATGCACTAGTTTATTAATATTACGATTAATAAAAAATTCATTGCCTGGAATTGCCTTACTAGAATAAATTACAGTATCGTTAGGTAACAATTTAATTTGTTTATGGGTACCATTGGCAATTCGTGATAAAGCTGCCATTGGTTCACCTTGCGAACCCGTACAAAGAATAGTAACAAAATCGGTATCTTGTTTTTTTAATTCACGTGAATTTAAAACCCAACCCTTTGGATAAGTAATATACTTTAATTTACTAGCAATTTCAATCGTTTTTTCCATACTATGGCCAAAGACGATGACTTTACGACCTGAAGAAATTGATGCATCGATAATTTGTTGAACCCTAAAAACATTTGATGCGAATGCCGCAACAATAATGCGCCCTTCAATATGAGAAAAAAGATTCATTAAAGTTTCACCAACCTTTTTTTCACTAGAAGAAAATTGGGCAATATCAGCATTGGTGCTATCGGCCATTAAACAAAGAACACCAGCCTTACCAAGAGCAGTCATTTTATAGTAATCAGGTTTTTCACCAATGGGATTAAAATCAAATTTAAAATCGCCTGTATTTACAACATAACCTAAAGATGTTTTAATAGCAATACCAAATGAGTCAGGAATACTATGATTAGTTCTAAAAAAAGATACTTCAAAATTCTTAAACTTAAAAATAGAGTTGCCATTATATCCTGAAATATTATAGGATATATCAGGAAATTCTAACATTTTATTTTTAATAATGCCAATTGCAATTCCGCTTGCGTAAATACAAGGAATATTAACTTGTTTTAATAAAAAAGGAATTGCCCCAATATGATCTTCATGTCCATGGGTAATAAAAAGGCCAATTATTCTTTTTTGATTTTCTTTAAGGTAAGTAAAATCAGGAATAACATAACTGATACCATGAATATCATCATCAGCGAAAAGAATACCAGCATCCATTATTAGAATCTCATCGTTAATTTCAACGACATACATATTCATTCCAACAACACCAAGGCCACCTAAAGAATAGATGAGAATGTTACAATTAGAAGATTTGTTTTTTGGTAACACCGTATTGTTTTTCACAAGAATCCTCCTTTCTAAAAAATTTTATAATACTTTATTTAGATTATATAAATTATATCTTATTTTATTAGAAAAGTCAAATTGTTAAGACTACGAAAAAAGCATAGCTTGTTAACTGTTTGAAATAATAAGTTATTTATGCTGTAATTCATTCTGTACTATATATTGGAGTTTTTATGCAAGCAAAAATCGCCCTTTTTTTTGATATTGATGGAACCTTATTTGATTCATCAACTAAAAGTGTTCCTTCATCAACACTTAATGCCCTTAAAATTTTAAGTCAAAAACCAAATGTTGATTTATATATTTCATCAGGTAGATCATATGATACTTTAGGATCAATTAAAATGTATGAAGAGTATTTTACTGGTTTTAATCTTTCTAATGGTCAAGAAATTATTATTGATAAACAAAAATATTATGGCTTACCAATTGATCAAAAAATAGTTCAAGATCTAATTGAGATAACTACCAAAAAAAATCATTCCCTTGGTATCATTAGTAAATCATCAATTGAAATGACTTTTTTTACCGATGAAAGTTATCATAATTTTACCGAATATATAAAAAAAGAAGTTAACAATCTTGATCATCAACCATATAATTTGCAAAAGCCGGTTTTACAATTTTGGCTTTTTGCTAAAAACGATGAAATTGCCTTTTATAAAGAAAGATTTCCACAGTTAGAATTTTTTAATTGGGGTCGATATGGAGCTGATATTTTACCTGCTGGTCAGTCAAAAGCAAGTGGAATTAAACATATTCAAAAAATTAAAGGATATAAGACCGAAAATATGTATGCTTTTGGTGATGGTGATAATGATGTTAAAATGTTTGAAGTAGTAGGCACAAGTTGTGCAATGGGAAATGCAAGTCCAAAAGCTTTAGCCAGTGCTGATTTTATTACAGATGATATTACAAATGATGGACTCTTCAAAGCTTTAGTAAAATTAAAATTATTATAGAATGAATAAATCATAAGATATTAACTAAAAGTCGCAAAAAACCACCAAATTTGCCTTGATATGACAAAATAAAACAAACCCTAAAGTTTTAAACTTTAGGGTTTTATTCATCATCATTTTCAAACTTTATCGGTGTAGAATTCTTAGGAATATAAAACGGATCATCTTTTTTAATCCGATCAACAAATAAAATACCATTTAAATGATCATATTCATGTTGAAAGACAATCGCAATATAATTTTTAAGACGTAAACGAACGTGATTTAATTGTCCTTTATCATATAAATAAGTATCAACGCTTACTCTTCTTGGTCTATGAACATAACCTTTAACTTCACGATCAACCGAAAGGCACCCTTCACCACTTTCAAGATAAGTTAATTCTTCAGAATAGCTGATTAATTTAGGATTAACCATTGGTAAAAAATAAGAGTTTCCCTTTTCATCATATGCTAAAATCACAAGCATTTTTTTATTAAGTCCGATTTGGGGTGCCGCAAGCCCTACCCCTGCGCGCAAGCCATATTTTTCTTGAAGTTTTTCATCTTGTGAATTAAATAAATATTCAATCATATCTTTAAGGGCTTTTTCATCTTCTGGGCTTAGTGGTATTTGCACATCTTGTGATTTACAATGTAAAATAGGATTATTTTCGCGGATGATATCTTTCATTAAAATCATCTTTTCTCACCTCATAATAATTATACAATACTTTTGTAACTTTTGCAAAAAAAAGGTTAAATAAGATAGTTTTCTTTTTGAGTAGTAAAAATTATTTATTTCCTTTTTTATTTCTAAAATTATAGTAACAATTTAAAAATAATTGAATTTTTCAAGCAATTTTTACAATATTTTTGAAATTACTTATATTTGTTGACATTTGATTTAATGAATGATATAATAAAAAAAAGGAGTATTAATAATGAAATTTTGTAAATTTTGTGGAGTTAAATTAGAGGATAATGCAGTATTTTGTTCAAGATGTGGAAAACAATTAGAAGAAGAAGTGGTAATTAATTCGGTAGGAATTAATCAAACAAATGCAACTTGTGAAAAAAGCAGTAAATCTAAAATTGCTGCAGGACTATTGCAAATCTTTTTAGGAGGATTAGGTATCGGCCGTTTTTATACAGGTCATACAGATATTGCTGTAGCACAATTAGTTGTATCTATAGTCACATGTGGAATCGCGGGTAGTATATGGGGACTTATTGATGGAATTGTTATTTTAACCACAAAAGACTTTAAAGATGCTGATGGTAAAATAATGGAATAAAGCGTTAAGCTTTTTATGAAACTAGTTAAAGATTTTTTTAATGATATAATAAAATATTGGTATCTTGTTGTCCTTTTACTAGGATTAATTATTCTACGAATTTTGGGATATGAAAATTGTCTTTTTCATCTTTTGTTCAAATATCCTTGTCCAAGTTGTGGACTAACAAGAGCTTTTTTGGCCTTTTTCAAAGGGGATTTTAAACTGGCATTTTATTATCATCCGTTATTTATTTTAATTCCTTTGGTTTTATTACTTTTCTTTTTTCGAAAAGTCAAAGCTTTGAAAGCCTTATATTATAAAAATATTATTTGGTATTTTATTATAATTATTTTTCTTTTAACATATATAATAAGAGTGTTGATTTCTTTTCCCAAGCCTTTTATAAATTAAGTTATTAGATATTGATAAGGCATTAATGTAAAATAAATAACAAATTCATCAAAAATTTTTGATAACTCTACTATTAACAAGTAGAGTTTTTAATTTTGGAAAAATAATATATGAAAATTAGGTGTATTGCAAATGATTTATTAAAAAAGGTAACAAAAAAGGTTCGCATTCGAACCTTTTTGAAAGTAGTAAATTACTTACCAACGTGCAGTACCAATAATTACTAATAAAATAAATAAGACAAGAATTAAGGCATAGCCATAACCGCCAAATGAATTGGAACCGCCATTATTACAACAAGGATTAGTTTGGGCACAGCAGTTATATCCATAATTAGATTGATACATAATTTCCCTCCTTTTTTGAAACATTTGTTTCTACTTTATACTATGCATAACTTTGATGAATGTTAATTCTTTTGCCTAAATGATAACTTTTATGTTATAATTGATTTAGGAGATGTAGGTTATGAGTATTAGTTATATGTTTAAAAACCAATCAATTAAACTATTTTTAATCTTAGGTGTGATTTTATTTAGTCTATTTGAAGTTAGTGGATGCTCAATTGAAAATAATTCTTTTGATACTAACAATGAAAAATATAGATATTTGTATGAAGAAGACTATGGTGAGAATTCTGTCGTAATAATCCATAATACTGATGAATTATTACAACAAAATTTATCGACTAATTTTATCTTGACGAAATATGATGAAACATATTTTGTAAACAACTATCTTTTGCTATTTCATTTTAATAAATATTATGAAGAATCTAATTTAAAAGTAAAGGATACTAAAATTACTAATGATAATCAATTGTTAATTAATATTTCGATTGATTCTCCAGCTGATTATGAACATCATGTTTTTGATGCACAGATTTCAACAGAATTATTATTTGTTGATATTCCCAAAAGTACTATAACCAAAATTGAAAATTTAAGGGTTGGTATATTAGTGATAAATACTAGATTTGAAGATGTGTATTGCTCAGTATATTACAATTGTCAAAGGATGAATAATTAATGAAAAATTATAAAAAACTTCAACCTTCTAATAAAACCGAAACCATTGAAAATAGTTTTGAAATAGATTATGACTTATTTACAACAAGTGAAATCATTAATATTATGAATTTCTATCATAATATTTTTAAATATCTTCACCATCAACTAAGTAAAGATGCTTTAAAAGCCTCATACCAACTTTATCGTAAAACAATTAATAGTATCGCGTTAGAAAAAAAGTATAACCAAGCCTTTTATGAAAAAACGCATATTTCGATTTATCATTTTATGAAGGATTTACATTAGTTGGATTATCTCTAACTCCTAAAAAGGCTTCAAGCCGATTAACTCTTTGATATAAATCATTAATCTCTCTTTTTAGTTCATTGATTTGGGTATCCATCATTGATACATCATAAGGGTTAGCTTGATTAGGCATATAATTATTCATATATTGATTTGGATAAGGTGCGGGATAGAAGTTGTTATACCCGTTATTTCTTTGACTGTTTTTCTTTAAGAATTGAAACATACAATTGCTCCTTTCATAAGTATTTTATTCTTTTTTGCAAACTTTTGTCACAAAAAAATTTGTTTCATAATAAATTAAAGTAAGGAGGAAGTAAAATGGCAAGTAGAATGAATGAATTCCGTGAGTTTATTTCGCGATATCCTGGCATTAAAGATGATGTTTTAAATGGAACTTATACGTGGCAAAAAGTTTATGAAAATTGGGTTATTTTAGGGGAAAATGATCAAATGTGGACCAAATATCAAACTTCGACTAATACTAATAAGGATAAACCAAAATCTAATACAATTGAAGAATTGTTATCTCAAACAAGTGTTAAAAATGTCATTAATTATATCAAAAAAATTGATCCCGATTCAATTAGTAAAACCCTTAACACCATTCAAAAGGTCTTACAAATAACCCAAAGTTTTGGTGGTAGACCAACGGGCATTTACAATAATAATTATAATAGTTGGTGGGATTAATGGTTAAATACGTTTTAGATAAAATATATGCTAATGATATATATACTAATTATTTACGTTATAATCCTAAATGGTATATTTACTTAAATCAAGATCCCCTACTATTTAATGATTTTGAAAAAGAAGTTAAAACTAATTTAAAAATGACATCATCAGATAAAATTGCCAATCTAAAAAAACAAATTGATTTTATTAATGGCATGATTAAGTATTTAAATAGTTAATAGTTGAAATTTTATAATGGTGTCAAGCATTTTTACTTGACACTCTTTTCATAGTATGATATAATCTTTAGGAATTATATTGGAGGTAATATTATGGTTAAATTAAGATCACAAAGATATGGATCAAAGAAAAAACCTTACTATCGTATTGTAGCAACTGATTCACGTAATCCTCGTGATGGAAGTCATTTAGAAGTTATCGGTACTTATGATCCCCTAACTAATCCTGCTACGATTAAATTCGATGAAGAAAAAGTAATGAAATGGTTAAAATGTGGGGCAAAACCTACTGATACAGTAAAATCATTATTAACTAAAGAAGGTTTAATTGTTAAATTTTTAGAAGAACAAGCCCAAAGCAAATAGGTGAACAAAATGGCTGAACTTAATTATGAAAGCTTAGTTCGAGAATTAATTAAGCCACTTGTAACTCATCCAAGCGTTGTTCAAACCATTATGACAACTAATGGTAACGATGTTTTAGTTAAAGCAAGCGTTCATCCTGATGACTTAGGTCGCGTTATTGGTAAAAAAGGTCGAGTTGCAAGTGCCATTAGAACCATTGCCCATGCGGCAGCTATTCGTCACAATGTTAATTTAGAAATAGAATTTGATAGTAATGAAAACGAAGAAGAATAGTGATTAGCAATAATTACTATTCTTTTTAAGTGTTTAACCTTTCAAAAATAAAAAACTTTGATATAATTATAGTATTAAAAAAATAGATTTTTAAAGATCGGTAGAGGTATTTAATGATCCAAGTTAAAAATTACCAATTATTAAAAATAACTAGTAGTCGAAATTTTAAAAGAATTTGTAATGAAATTAAAAAGATTTCACAAATTCATATGGTTTCGATTGAAAACAATAAAAATATTGTTCATATTGAATATGATGTTTTAGAAGAATTAACCGAACAAGAATTACAAGAATTAGAAGAAAATGTTTTAAAAGCTATTCACGAATATGAAAAAAGAGCGATGATGGTTCGGATTGATACCAAAGAAAAATATCGTAAAGTATTATATTTAAAAGGTCTTGATTGCGCAAATTGTGCCCAAAAAATTGAAAACTTAGCGAAAAAGCAAATAGAACATGAACAAATTGTTGTCGATTTTTCCACCGGACGTTTTATTATAGAAACCTTTAATAAAGCGGTTATTGATAATCTTTTTTCTATTGTTAATCGGATTGCTCATCATATTGATGATCGAATTGTTGTCGTTGATGCTAAAATCAATAAACGAATAGCCTTAGAAGATCCTAAAAAAACTCCTAAATATGTAATGATTACTTTAATTATTGGGGCTATTATTTTCTTAGGAATGGTTATTACCGATTTATTTTTAAAAACTAAAATGAAGTTTTATTTTTATCTTGTGCCTTATTTATTAATTGGTTATCCGGTTTTAATTAGGTTTTTCAAAAATCTTTTCAAAGGTCGCCTTTTAGATGAAACATTTTTGATGTGTGTAGCAAGTATTGGAGCTTTTTGCACAACTCATCCATATGAGGCGGTAATGGTTGTGGTACTTTATCAACTAGGGGAAATTTTACAAAATAAAGCCGTTAATCATTCAAGACGTTCTATTCAAGATTTATTAAATGTTGATGTCAAAATTGCACGCTTAAAATTAGAAAATGAAGTAATGGAAGTTGATGTTGAAAGTTTAATACCTGGTGATATCATCATTATTAATAAAGGTGAAATTGTGCCCGCTGATGGTGTTATTGTAAATGGTAAGACCAATATTGATACGAAAAACTTAACCGGTGAAAGTATGCAAAAAAGTGTTGAAGCAGGTGATGAGATTTTAAGTGGTAGTGCTAATATGAGTAAAATTATTGAAGTAAAAGTTACCAAGCCTTATAAAGATTCAATGATGGCTAAAATCTTAGATTTAGTTGAAAATGCCACCGCTAGCAAAGGTAAAACCGAAACCTTTATTAGTAAGTTTGCAAAATATTATACACCTATAGTAGTAATTAGTGCTTTAATTATCATTTTATTAGGAGCAATTTTTGATTTAACTAATATTGAGCATTGGATATATGTTGCGATGGAATTTTTAGTTATTTCTTGCCCTTGTGCTTTAGTTATTTCCATCCCCCTTTGTTATTTTTGTGCCATTGGAACTTGTAGTAAAAGAGGAATTTTAGTTAAAGGTAGTAATTATCTTGAAACCCTTAATAAAGTTGAAAAAGTCGTATTTGATAAAACAGGAACCATTACTAAAGGAGTTTTTAGTGTTGTTAATGTAGCACCTAAAGCTGATGATATAAATGAAGAAAAGTTATTAAACTTATTAATTCATACCGAATATTATTCCAATCATCCAATTGGCATTTCCATTGTTGATAATTATGGTCGCGATAAAATCTTCCCTGAAATTATTACCGATTTTCAAGATATTCCAGGCGGAGCTAAAGCAACGGTTAATGGTAATAAAATCATTGTTGGTAATCGTAAATTAATGATGGCTAATAAAATTGATTTTGAAGAAGTTGATACAGTTAATTTAGTAATCTATATTGCTAAAAATAAAATCTATCAAGGCTATGTCGAAATTGGTGATGAAATTAGAGAAGAGGCTTTATCAACAATTAAAGCCCTACAAAAAAAAGGACAAAAATGTTATATTTTAACAGGAGATGCTACAAGTATTGCCAGTAGTGTTGCAAAACGCGTGGAAGTTGATGGCTTTCATGCGGAATTGTTACCTCATCAAAAAGTAGAAATCCTAGAAGAAATTAAAACATCATCTAAAGGCAAAACCATTTTCATCGGTGATGGTATTAATGATGCCCCTGCGCTTGCGAGTGCTGATGTGGGAATTGCGATGGGTGCAACCGGAACAGATGCGACAATTGCAATTTCTGATATGGTTATTATGGGCGATAATTTAACGAAAATTACGGAAGCTTTTAAAATAGCAAGCTTTACCCGTAAAAAGGTTATTCAAAATATTATTTTATGTCTTACAACTAAATTCATTGTAATGTTTTTGACGATTATGTTTAGTTTAATGCCAAATCTAGAATTTGAATTGCCTTTATCGGTTGCTATTTTTTCTGATGTTGGCATTTCATTACTTGCTATTTTAAATTCATTACTTATTATGCGTTTATATCATAAAAAAAAGAATGAGGATTTGTTAAATGAATGAGAATGATTTAGTATTAATCGGTAAAGTTATGGGCACCTTTGGGATTAAAGGTGAATTAAAAGTTTATTCGGAAAGTGATTTTGTTGAATATCGTTTTAAATGTGGCAATAAAGTTCTTTTTAAAAATGCGCATATGTTAGAAGAAAAAACTATTACATCTTTTCGCCTTCATAAAAAGACAATTTTAATCACCATTGATAACCTTAATGATATCAATCAAGTTGAAAAATATGTAGGTTGTGCAATTTATACTTCTTTACAAGAAATGCCACCACTTGCAAAAGATGAATATTATCTTGATAGTTTATTAGGGTATCAAGTTTACGATAAACAAGGCCTTTTTTATGGCATCGTTAATGATTTTCTAGAAGTGCCACAAGGCTATTTATTAGAACTTATCAATCAAGATCAACAACGAATGCTCATTCCTTTTGTAAAAGAATATATCTTAGAAATTAGTGATAAACGCTTGATTATTAAGGAAGGTTTCATATGGCAGTAAGATTTGATATACTAACTCTTTTTCCTGAAATGATTGAAGGAATGATTAATAGTTCGATTTTAAAGCGCGCAATTGATAAAAAACTCATCGAAATTAACATTATTAATTTTCGTCAATATTCGACTAATAAACATTTAACCGTTGATGATTATGCTTATGGAGGCGGAGCTGGTATGCTCATAAGTGTAGAACCAATCCATTTAGCTTTAAAAGATATTGAAGGCTTTGAAAAAGCCTATAAAATCTTAACTTCTCCAAGTGGTAAAATCTTTAATCAACAAATGGCTGAACGTCTTAGTCAAAACAATCATTTCATTATTATTTGTGGACACTACGAAGGTATTGATGAAAGAATTAATAATTATATCGATGAAGAAATTTCGATTGGTGATTATATCTTAACAGGTGGTGAAATTCCTGCTTGTGCGATTGTTGATGCTATTTCGCGTCTAATTCCAGGTGTAATTAGCGATGATTCAACCACCGGTGAATCATTTACAATGGGGCTTTTAGAATATCCCCAATATACAAGACCACCAATCTATGATGGTAAAGCCGTTCCGGATGTCCTATTATCTGGTCATCATGCTAAGATTGAAAAATGGAAAAGATATCAAGCATTAAAGAAAACATATCTTAGACGACCTGATTTATTAACCAAAATAGCCTTAACTAAAGATGATTTAAAAATGTTAGAGGAAATTAAAAATGAAAAAGATTAGCTTAATCATTGTAACAATCTTTAGTATTTTCTTACTTAGTAGTTGCCAAAAAATAAAAACCTACCCAAGCGATGATGCACGCTTATTTATTGATGAAATTTATCAACATATCAGTCAAAGTAAAGGTGATTATGCTTTAATCGATGTTAGGTATCTTGAAGACTATGGCAATGGTCACTTTAAAGGTTTTATTAATTATGATATTGAAAATGGTTCAGAAGAAGAATTTTTATATAAAATTGAAAGTTTGTATAACAAAGAAAAAACCTTATTTCTAATTGATCAAGACGGGCAAAATGTTGAAGCTTTAAGTTTAGTTTTAAAAAAAGCAGGTTACAAAAAAATTCGAATCTATCTTGGTGGCTATGAAAATTTAGTCAAAGTCAATCAAGATGATTTCCAAATTGTAACCGGAATTGATGATTGTGGATGTTAGCACTATGAATAATAGTGCTTTTTTTAAAAAAATAAAAAAAATCAAAATTTTAGAATAAAAAAAGCCTTTTTGGTGTTATGTATAATGTAAAAAGAAAGGTACCTAAAAATATGCTAGAAATTACAAAAGATTTTATCGATAAATTAAAAAACAAAGATGAAGATGCTTTTGCTAAATTATACAATAGTTATGTTAAATTAATTTATCACATCGCCTATTCTTATACTTATAATAAAGAAGATAGTGAAGATATTGTAAGCGAAGTTTTTATGAAGATTTTAGCCTCAATTGCTAACTATCAAGAACAAGGAAAGTTTAAAGAATGGGTTTGTATGATAACGAGAAATGCCGCATGTAATTATGTTACGCGTAACAAAGCTAAAGATGTCGTTAATGATGAAGAATTAATTCAAACTATTAAAAGCTCTAACAATTCATCAAAAGATTTAATAATACTTTTTGAAGAAGTTCTAGACATGGATGAAAGAAGTATAATGACGCTTCGAATAATTTACAATTACAAGTTTAAAGAAATTGCCCAAATATTAAATATGACAATCGGTAAAGTTCAAGGACTTTATTATGATGGATTAGAAAAGATAAGGAAGGTGTATTAGAATGTCAAAATATGAAAGACAATTAAAAAAAGATTTAAAAACAAAGCTACCAGACCCAAATCCACAAGATGATTTATACGAGCGAGTTACACAAGAAAATGCGATTAATGTTGTATCTCCAAAAAGAACAAATAAGCGCCTTGTTTCAATTTTAGCTTTAAGTTTTTGTTTAGTCATTGCTTTAGTTATTGGCACTGTTGCCCTTATTAACTTAAATGGTAAAAAGGTTGCGAAAAATTATTCAATTGTGCAACTTGATACAAATCCAAGTATTGAAATGGTTGTTGATGAGAATAATAAAGTTGTATCACTTCGAGGTTTAAATGATGAAGGTAAAATGATCATTTGTGATGAAGAATTACAAAACCTTGATCTTGATCAAGCAATCAAAGAAATCATTAGGATTGAAACAGAATTAGGTTATTTAGTTGTAGATAGTTCAGAAAACAAAATTACGATTACTATTAGTGCTGAAACATCAAAAATCGAAGAGTCGCTTCATGCTCTAGCAAATGATGCTGTTAATACCTTTAAAGAAACTTTAAATGTTACAGTTGAAGAAGTTAAAGGTTATACTTTAGAAGAATTAAGAGCTTTAGTTAAAGATCTTGATAAGACTTATACCGATGAACAAATCGAAAAGATGGATTATAGTGCTTTAGTTAATGTAATTAGATTATATCATTTAGATGTTGTAAGTTTTGCGAGCGTTGAATTAGAAAAAATGTATCAAAACTTCAAAAATAATGAAATTCGTTTTACCGAACTAGAAGCTATTAAAGATGCCACCAAGACCCTTGATAGCATTTATCAACTATTAATTGAACAATATAATTTCGCATATGATGCGCTAAGCGATGCTTATAATAAAATGCAAGATGCTTATTATCAAAACTTTATTAATCCGGATAGTGATTATCAACAAGAATTACAAGTTTTTTATACATATAAAGAAAATTATCTAAAAGAAAAAGTTAGACTTAATAAGGTTATTGATGATGAAAATGTAACAGTTCTTGAAAAAGAAGCAAGTAGACTTGCTCTTCAAAAATTAGAAGTAGAATATAACATTAAAAAAGCGGCACTTGAAAGTAAAAAGATAATCGCTGATGAGATATATCAAAATGTTGAAACTCTTTTCACAACAACTCTTACAACAATGGAAAGCATTAAAGCTCAATTACCAAAAGAAATAGCAACAATTACTTTTAATACTTTAAAAGATACCGAAGCTAAAATTAATGAATATAAAACATCACTATTAAACAAGTTTGAAGAAAAATATCAAACCGAAATTGACAAATTCAAAAATGATTTGTTAGCTCGTAAAGAAGAATTAAAAACGGCCATTAGTGATAGTTTAAATGATAATGTAAGTTTAGAGTAATAAATTAATAAAAGACGAAACTAAAAAAGGATGATAATAGCTTGCTTTGCTAGTAGCATCCTTTTTAATATAATAAAGAGTTATTTTTTAACTAAAGTAATTTTTTGATCTTCAATTGTAATTAGTCTTTCTTTATAAAGAGCACCTAATGCTCTTTTAAAAGCACTTTTACTAAAAGGGAAAAATTTTCTAATTTCTGCTGGGGTTGAAGCATTACCAAGTGGTAACATCCCACCTAAATTTTCAAGGCGCTTTAAAATAATTTGCGAATCATCTAAACGAGCTAATTCTTTTTGTCTAATGAGGCTGCCGTTAGCTTCATTTGCTTGATTAATGTGAATGATTTTAACTTCTAATTTTTCACCTATACGGTAGCTATTCCTAATTAAATTTTTATTGATAAAAATATAACGCAAGTCATCAGTATAAAGACCAAGGCCTTCCGGAGAAATTTTACAAACAGTTGCCCAAACCGATGTATTTTCTACTAAATTAGGTAATTTTAACATTTTAAGATCTTCTTTGCTAACAATTTTAGCAATTAGTTGATCTTTTTTTTCTTTTAAAATACAAGGTAGTTGGTCCTTAAGATGAGGCCAAGCATTTTTATTTTTAGGCAAATAATCACTTGATAAAAGAATATCTTTAGCAATTCCAATATTAACAAAAACCCCCGCATTATTAATAGCTACAACTTCGACAAATCCACTTTTTTTGGTTGTAATTAAAGGCGTTTCCATCGTTGCACAAAGACGCTTTTTTTGATCATAATACAAAAAAGCTTCAATTTCTTCACCATCATTTAATCTTCTGGTTGCTTGATTAAAATGTAAGAAAACATAGGTAGTTAAATTAGGATCACTTGGAGCAAGCGTATAACTAATATCTGTTTTTCGTTTTACAATAAATTTACCAACTTCACCAATTTCGAGCATTTTCTAACACCCCTTTTTATTATTTAAACTAATTATACCACATAACCGAAAAATACGTTAACAAAAAGATTTATAAATAATAAAACTAATTACATAAAAGAATAATCGTCTTTACATTCTAAAACAATTGTGATATAATAAACATAAGTAATCAAGTAAAATGATAATAAAAAAAGCTCAGATATGTAAATTAATACAAAATGAGCG
>CANQDG010000015.1 GCA_947591495.1 uncultured Bacilli bacterium | reverse complement strand
TTTTTATCGTCCTAAACAACAAAATAATTATGCTTATAATATTAAATAATTTTGTAAAAATGCAAAGATATTGACAGTTTATGGTATTAAAATTAAAATTATTTTTTATAATAGGCATTTTTAACTTTTATGGTTTAGTTATAAAAAAATGAGGCTTTGCTAAAAAACCTCATTTTTAACTTAAATGAACAAAGTATAAAATATTACTTAGTTTATATTAGTAGTTTGGAAATATAATTATTTAGGTCTAAACCCAATTATTTGCTTTCTTAAATTCAATGAATTCTTCTTTACAATCATAAACATTGGAAGGAACAAAGAAACTAATTTTTGCTAATTTATTATCCTTAACTTCAACAAGTCCAATATAAAAAACATCAACTTGATATTTATTATCATTTGCTACTGAACTAACATAGCCATATATGATAAAATTAGTATTATTTGAATCATGCGTTAAAAAATCTTCTCTTATATAATATTCTTTATCATAAGAATCTAAGTCAAATTCTTCAACTATTTTATTTTCAATTTCTTCTTTATAAGGAATATCAGGTTTATTTTTAATTATTGCTTTTTTGATACATTTAGTCAAATTAAGTTCATCATTCCAGTCATTTAACTCTTTTAAAGTTTCAATTTCTTCATTGCTAAAATCTTCAATTTTTTCTGAATTAGATGCCTGAGGCTTAATCGTATAATTTACATCTTCATAATAAAAGACTTCATTTTTATTTGCATGTTGACAAACTAAAAGCGAACTAAATGTCATAACATCATCATAACCTTTACCATAATAATTTTCACTATATGTGAAAATAGTTCTGCCATATTCATCTTCATCAATTATTTCGATTTTTGGATTAATCGATCTATCAGCGCCATGTGAATGGCCATTAGTCCATAAAACACTATTTAAAGCAACAGTATATAAGTCAGGATATTTACCTGTATATCCTCTATAAAAACTTCTTATGACAAAGAAGACAATTAAACCTATAAGCAATAAAATAATAAATAGAAATCCCAAAAATAAACTTATCTTTTTTTTCATTTAAAATATTTGCATAATATAAACGTATATAGTTTATATGTTTATATTATTATCCTCCTATCTTATATCTTATAAATTATGTTATAACTAATCTAATTTTTCTGAAACTTAACTATCCGTACTACCATATATTTATAATAATTATATATCACTAAGAAAATAATGTCAAATTGAAAAAAGGTATTTTTATTGAGCATTTTTTATATATATTATTAAAAAAGAAGAAAAATGCTTTAATTTTAGCCATTTTTTTAATCATTTTATATGAAAATTAAAAATTTTGCCCATTTTTTATATTTTTGCTAATATAATTAATGGGCTTATAACCATTTGGCTTTTTTCTATTTAATTGCTAATTTTATTATAATTTTGATTGTTAAATTAAAAAGATAGTTTTCTTTTGTTTAGGAAACTATCTTTTTAGTTTTTATACGATACAAGTTATGTTTTTACAAAAATCGTATTTTAAAATTAATGCCTTTTCTAATTCTGTACCCGTTAAATTTTGACCATTAATAAAAAAATTATTAATATCAATTTGATAGAAATTTAACTTGTTAAATAACGCAATTACTTCATCTGATTTGCCAATGGAAATAAAACTTTCGATTTCATTTAAAGCAGCTTTATTAACAAGTTCTAAAAACATATCAGTTATTAAATTTTCAGGAAGCGTTCTTTGAAAAATAAAGTATCTAATTAAGCCATATTCACAAAATTTTTCATAAGTAATATATCCTTTTACTTCATCATTATCAATAATTGCTACTCCATCTGGTATTAAATCTTCATCAATTTCTAATATTGAATTAATATTTTCTAGAAATGTTTTTATTTTATCTATCAATTCATTATTAATATTTACTATTTGCAAAATAATCACCATAATATTATAGTTTTTATTTTGTTATTTATGATAAATTAGTTATTAAATAAATCATAAAAAAAACTTCGATATTCTATTTCATGATCATCTTCAAAAGAAATATTAAAGAATTCAGGGTATAATAAAGTCCAAAAATTTTTACCCTCACCTTTATCAATTGTAATTAAGATAGTATCATAACTTCCTGCTTGAATAATTTTACCATTATATGCTTTGGCTTCATAATTTGATTTACATCTTTGTACTTTAATTTGATGATCTCGATAATTTTGTTCTAGATAATTTTGCAACAGGCCTAAATCTAATTTCCGAATGTTTTTATCAATTAAATAATTTTTAACTATTTCTTTTACTTCTATTTTAAGTTTTTGATCGGCCTCTTCATTTGATGATGCAACTATTCTAAGTCTTAATTCTTGATTATGAGAAGTACAATTGGTTAAAAGGATTAAATACAATAAAATAATTAGTATTTGTAAAATGCGCTTTTTCATTTTAATCACCAACTATATTGTTAGCAATCTTTGGTAATTTATACCATTTTTTAAGAAAAGTTTTTAATTTCACCAAGTCTAATTATTTTAATTTCATCAGTTGTAGCATCTATAATTGTAGATGCGATATTAGATGATGGCACATTTTTTGTTATAATATAATCAATTTGATCACCAAAGAAATGATTAATTTGGTTATAATCATTTAAAGGTTTTTCACCACTAAGATTGACACTTGTTGTTGCAAGGGGACCTACTTTAGTAAGTAATTCTAAGGCTGTTGGTTCATTGGGGATCCGAAAAGCAATTGTTGGTAAATTCATTGTAACTAAATTATTAACTAAAGCACTTTTATTAAAAATAATTGTTAAGGCTCCCGGCCAATACTTTTCCATTATAGTTAAGATTTGGGCTGATGGTTTTTTAATATATGGCATTAAATCATCAATTTTAGCACATAAAATAGCAAGTGGTTTATTAACATCGCGTTTTTTAATTTCGTAAATTTTATTGATAGCATCTAAATCATCAATTTTAGCGCCTATTCCATAAACAGTATCCGTAGGAAAGGCGATGACTTTTTTATCTAACATTTCTTTGGTTATTTGATTTACACTATTTATTAGCATATAATGATTAAAAACCGATCCTTTCCATTTAAGTCTTTTATTACTTCGGCTTTGGCCTTAGGGAAATATTTATGAGCAAGTTCTAACATTTCCTTTTTTTTCGAATAACTATGTTCAAAAAGTAAAATGGCTTTTTCTTTTAAGATTTTATGGGCATTACGAAGAATAATATCATAAAAGTCAAGACCATCTGATCCACCAAATAAAGCAATTGATGGTTCATTATTTTTGACGATATCTTCAACGTATTCTTCATTTGGAATATATGGTGGATTAGAAACTAAAATATCAAATTTTAGATTGCGAGCAATTAATGGCTCAAGCATATCGCCTTGAATAAATTCTACTTGAGCATCATTTAATAAAGCATTTTCTTTAGCGACTTCTAAAGCCTCTTCGGAAATGTCCGTTGCCACTACTTTAAAATGTTTTTCTTCTTTTGCAAGGGCAATCGCAATCGCGCCACTACCTGTACCAATATCAACAACATCAACGTTTTTTTGATCAAAAACTTCATCATATGTTTGCATAACATAACTAACTAATTCCTCTGTTTCTGGTCGAGGAATTAACACTTTATTAGAAACCTTTAATTTATAGCCATAAAAATAACTATAACCTAAAATATGTTGAACCGGCATATGAAAATTTAAATATAGATTAATGGCATGATCAAAAATAATCATTTGCTCATTGGGTATTTCAGTGTTTAATTTAGCAAAAAAAGTCGCACCATCCATTTGTGATAATTCAAGAACAAGAATTTTAATTGCTTCTTGTTCTAAATTTTGTTCTAAGGCTTTTTTGCCCATTATATTTAAATACTTTTGGTAAGTCATAATTGCTCCTTCTTAAATAATTCTTAGGTAAATTCTTCAATGAGGTTAAAATATGGTACCAATTTATTTTATACTCATCGCTACTATTAATTATATCATTTGTTGGTAAAATCGACAACCAACTTAGATAATTAATTTTATCATCAGCTATAAAATGAGTATGATTCATACAACTTTTGCCAATAAAATCGTATTTTTGCTTTTGATATTTAAAATACTTTATTTGACTTAAATCAACATCGTTATAACCTATTGGAATAACGCCAATCATTGTATCTTTTTTGACTGTGATATTTTGATAACCTATTTTGCTTTTTTTCGTTGTTTTAAAAATATTAGTTGGTTTTAGTGTCAAACTAAGCGTTTTTTTAAGAGGTAAAAATGGTTGATGATACCCATAAAGTGCTATTCCGACACGAACATAATTACCAATAAGTTCTTTATTTAAAGATTTTGTAGCATTGGCGTGGACAATCGCAAAATTGTGAAATTCGAGGTATTTTTTGAAAAGTTTTAATTGTTTTTCATAATATTTCGACTCAAAACAGTCTGTCGCAAAATGAGTATATATTCCTTCAATCATTATTTTTCGATTTCTTTGTAATAAATACAATATTTGTTTAAATTCAGCTAGTCTTCTAATACCATAACGATTCATTCCTGTATCAATTCGCAAATGAACTTTAACAACTTTATTGATTCTTTTTATTATTATAGCATCATAAAAAGAGTTAATTGAAAAACTAAGATTATTAGGAGCATGGGTAATCGTTTTTAGACTACAACTTTCTAAAATTAAAACTTTTACATCTTTTAAAAGGGATTGATATTTTTCATATTCTTGATATTTTTCAAATACAAAATAATCAACACCGCATCTTTTTAAAAGCGGAATCATCTTATTATTCGACAGCCCATAAGCATCGCTTTTCACAACTGCCATTAAGTTTCTTTTTGTGTAATTTTGAATTGTTTTAATATTTTCTTCTACCAAATTTTCGTAAATAAAAAGTGGCATTTTTATCACCACTTCTTTATATTATTAATTATTGTTTTTTATTCATTATTGCTAACACTTAATTGTTGTTTTTGATAATAAGTAATTAAGGCCTCAAATAATCCATCAAGCCGACCTTCCATAATTCGATCTAATTGTTGAACGGTATATGATATTCGGTGATCTGTCAAACGATTTTGTGGATAATTATAGGTTCTAATTTTTTCGCTACGATCACCATGACCTATTTTAGCTTGACGTTCAGCACCTTCTTCTTTAGCTTTTTCTTCAAGCATATGATCATATAGTCTAGCTCGTAAAACTTTTAAAGCACTAGCTTTATTTTCGTGTTGGCTCTTACCATCTTGACAAGAAACAACAATTCCGGTTGGAATATGAGTTACTCTAATAGCTGATTTAGTCGTATTGACACATTGGCCACCAGGACCTGATGCACAAAAAGTATCAATTCGAACATCATTCATATCTAAATCAACTTCTAATTCTTCAGCCTCAGGCATTACCAAAACAGTCGCTGTTGAGGTATGAATTCGACCAGCTGATTCAGTAGTTGGAACTCTTTGAACGCGATGTGAGCCTGATTCATATTTCATAAGTGAATATACTGAATCACCTGTAATCATAAAACTAATTTGTGAAAAACCACCAGCCTCACAAGGTAATGAATCAAGAACTTCTACTTTCCATCCTTTTGATTCGGCATATTTAATATACATTCTGTATAAATCACCGGCAAAAATATTTCCTTCATCACCACCGGCAGCTCCTCTTATCTCAACGATAACATTTTTTTCATCATTAGGATCTTTCGGTAATAATAAAATTTTGATTTCCTCTTCTAAAGCAGGAACTTTGGCAGTTGCTTCTTGTAATTCAGCTTCGGCCATTTCACTTATTTCAGCATCGCTATCATTTACCATTTCTTTTAAATCTTCAATTTCTTTTTGAAGTTTAATTAATTCATCATATTTGACAACAATTTTTTCAAGTGAGCGTTGCTCCTTGGCTAGAGCTGTCATTTTTTTTATATCTGATATAAGATTAGGATCAGTTAATTGCTCACCAATTTGATTATATCTTTGACGAATTACTTCTAAACGATCGAACATTTTTTATTATCTCTCCCTTTTAATTAAGTTGTTTAGTTCTAGCACCTTTAGCCTTTTTCTTTAATATAATTGGCTTTTTATTTACTTGTTCAGTAAAACGTGAATACATACCATAAAAATGATAATCAATATAATCGATTGGTCCTTGACGGTTTTTAGCAATTGACAATACGATTTCATTATAATTTTTTTCCTTATTTTTATCAGGACTTATCGTTTCTTTTATTTCGCTATTATTGTCATTATTTTCTTGTTCTTCTACATCACTTCGGTTATATAAGAACATAACAACGTCGGCATCTTGTTCAATACTACCTGATTCACGCAAATCCGCTAAAACAGGTCGTTTATCATCACGTGTTTCAATACCACGTGATAATTGTGATAAAGCAAGAATAGGTATTTCTAAATCTCTTGCTAAATTTTTTAATTGTCTAGAAATTTTAGAAACTTCTTCTTGACGATTACCTCTATTTTCCGTTGATGTTACTAATTGTAAATAGTCAATAATAACAAAATCTAATTGATCTGCTTGTTTTAATTGACGACATTTGGCTCTAATATCAGCAATGTTAGTTGAACTGCTTTCGTCAAAATGTAAATGTAATTTAGCTAAATCTTGTTTAGCAATTGATAATAAAAGTAATTCTTCACTATCAAGATGACCACTTCTAATACTAGATAAAGCCAGATTTGCTTGATAACTAAAAATTCTCATCATCAACTGTTCAATACTCATTTCAAGTGAGAAAATGGCTACATGTTTACTTGGATCAGCCTGGGCAACATTTAAAGCAAGATTAATAGCAAATGATGATTTACCAACTGAAGGTCGAGCGGCCAAAATCATTAAATCACCTTTTTGAAATCCGAGCGTTGCTTTATTTAAATTAGGATAACCTGTATTTAAACCGGTTAAATCGGACTTGTTACCAACATATTCTTCAATTTGTTCATATACTTTATTAGCTGCTTCAGCTATTGTTATAAATTCGGTTGTTCGCCGTTTTTTAATAACTTTTAAAATGGTATCTTCAGCATTATCTAAGATTGTATTAAAATCATATTTAGAAGTTAAAATGTCATTTGATAATTCTTGCATATTGGCAAGAATTTTTCGCTCAATTGCTTTTTCTTCAACGACATCAATATATAAATCAACCGAGGAAACCGAAGGTATCATATCAAGTAGTTCTACTAAATACTTTTTATAATCATCAAGGTTGGTAACTTTATTGCGTTTAAGTTGTTCAAGCAATGATAAAACTTCAATTTTTTGGGAATTATTAGCAAGTTCAATCATAGCTTTGAAAATGGTACTATTTTGAGGATTATAAAAGTCTTCCGGATTAAGTTTACCAATCACTTGATTGATAATACTATTTTCTAGTAAGATACTACCTAAAACATACATTTCCGCATCATTATTATAGGGGACAGATTTAGTTTTATTTTCCATATTTTTTATCCTTCTACAACGAATACTTTGATTTTAGCAATTACATCTTTGTGAAGTTGAATCGGAATTTCATAAGAACCAAGCGCATTAATGGTATTATCCATATCTAATTTACGTTTATCAATCTTAACATTTAATTGACTAAAAATGGCATCTGCGATCTGTTTAGAGCTAACTGAACCAAAAAGTTTACCTTCTTTACCAACTTTAACTAAAATTTTGATTTCAGTTGCTTCTAATTTATCTTTTAGATCTTTCATTTCTTGTAATAATTCGGCTTCACGGATTTGTTCTTGATTTTTTTCTTCAGCTAACATTTTAAGATTTTCAGGTGAGGCAATAATGGCATTTTCGTTGCGAATAAGGTTATTACCATAGCCTGCCGCAACTTCAATGATATCACCTTTTTTACCTTTACCTTTTAAGTCTTTTGTTAAAATAATTTTCATATTTTCCTCCTCCGCTAAATAACTATCGAGTTTTTCTTTTAATAATGCTATTGTTTCAGCGACTGTTCCATTTTTTATTTGGGCAGCTGCATTATTTAAATGGCCTCCACCACCCATTTTTTCCATTATAATTTGCGAATTAATTTTTCCTAAACTTCTAGCACTTAAGCCGATTTGATTTTCGCTGATTCTTCCAACGGTAACTGCTAACTCAATATCAGAAATTGATATTAACTCATCTGAAACTTTAGCAAGGAAAGCACGATCAAAAATTTGATCCTCACTTGTATAACCAATGGCAAATTTACCACGATAAATTTCTGTATTAGTAATTGCATCTTGTCTTGCTAT
The DNA here is from genome assembly GCA_947591495.1 of uncultured Bacilli bacterium. Lineage (GTDB taxonomy): Bacteria > Bacillota_I > Bacilli_A > ML615J-28 > CAG-313 > CAG-313. The sequence continues at coordinate 34,135 of CANQDG010000015.1, read as the reverse complement.
TTTTTCACTTAAATCTTCTTTTAAATATTCTTTAACAATATTCATATCAGCACCATATTTTTTGAGGGTTGAGGCAACTTCAAAAGTGGTTGATGATGCTCGATATACAAAGTTATTAGTATCAACGACCATTCCTAAAAGCATCCAAGTTGCTTCTAATTCGGAAAATTCAACTGGTTCTTTCATAAAGGACATTAATTCAAAGATTAATTCTACACTTGATGAAGCAGAAGCTTGGGAATAATAAAATTTAGGATTTTCAATAGCACCACTACCTTTACGATGGTGGTCAATGATACCAATTTTTTCAAAGTGATTAAAAATATGATTATCAATAGCTTGATAAGTTGTTTGGAAGTCAACAACCATTAAAAGACTATCTTTATCAACTAATTTTGGCAATTTATTAGGTGTAACAAAAGCTTCTAAAAAAGAAACATATTCTTCTTTAATCGTTTTAAAAATTTTAGCAACGGTATTGTCAATACTTTCTGGATCATAAATAATATAAGCCGTTTTTCCTAATTTTTTGGCGCAACGATAAATAGCAATGGTGGCAGCAAAGCCATCCGCATCAATCATTTTATGACCTAAAACAAAGACTTTAGAAGAATTGGTCATAAGGTTAATTAATTCTTCACTCTTTACTCTAATTTCAACTTTAGATGCTTTGGTAATTGGATCAGTCTTAGCTCCAAAAAATAATACTTCACTATTTTTCTTAACTACAACTTGGTCGCCACCTCTACTTAAAGCTAGTTCTAGTTGATTTTGGGCATCTTCGGATAAATCATTAACATTGACATCACTACAAGTTATTCCAATACTAAGTGTTACCCGAATAACACGTGAGGTGTTAAATAATCGTTTAACATCATCTAAAATAGAAAAATTGGTTTTAATTAATTTTTCCAAATGTTCCTGGTCGGTAATTAAAATATATCTAGTAGAAGTAAGTGCTCGAACGAAAATACCATTTTCAGTCGCCCATTTAGCGATAGCACCCATAATTTTACCTTCATATTCAGCCTTAGTTTGAACATCTAATTCTTGTAATGATTCTTCAAGATTATCAATATTAATATACCCTAAAACTTCGGTTCTATTATAATACCTTGTTTGTAATTTTTCAAAATTAGTAATATCCGTTAAATACATAATTTTATTTTTAATTAAATATTCAACGTAATAAATTTTTCCATAAACATCAGCATTATAAGTTATTTTAGTGTTTTCATCAACATCAAAAAGATCTTTTTTAAGTTCATTAAGTTTTGAATAAAGAGGTAAGGCTAAATCATTTAAATATATATGTTCAAGTGGACTCATAAAAATACTTCGTGCTGTTTGATTAGCCCAAACAATTTTATAATAGTCATCCAAAACAATAATACCGATTGGTAATTTATTAAAAGCCGTTTCACCAGCCTTTTTTACTTTATAAGTAATTGAATTCCACATTGATAAACGAGTATGTAAGGCATTCATCTCTTTTTCTTTTTTTATGTTAATTACAACAGCAATTAAAAGAGCAAGCGATATAACAAATACAACAACTGGTATATATTGTCTGAAATCTCTAATGTTAAGATCAGTTCCCCAAATTGATAGTACAGCTGATACCACAATAATAATTGATAATAATATAATGTAAACTATTCTACTTTTTCTCATAATATGACCTCTTTAGGGTATAGTTATTAATTTATTATACCACATTTGTTTTTCTTTTTCAACTTTATCAATATTTTTTTTGTTAAAGGTCTTGATATCTAAAAAAACCAAAAAAAAGATAGCTCAAAATGAAATCATTAGGTTTGTATTCATCTAAAAATGATGTTTACTACACTTTCATTTCATTTAAAGCTATCATTTTTTAATCAACTCGTTTATCACCTATGAAAAATAATGCTAAAGTCCCTGGTCCTGTATGAGATCCAATTACGGTTCCAATACTATTAATAACGACTTTGCCATTAAGGTGCGGAAATTTAGATTCAACTATTGATGCAATTTTTTGGGCATCTTCAAGACAAGCAGAATGACAAATATAACATTTTCCACTATAATTTAAACCATCAATAGCATGTTCTTCCATCTTTTTAACAAGCGCATTCATAGTTTTTTCTTTCGTACGAATTTTTTGTCTTGGAATTAAACGACCTAAATTATCCATATTAAGAAGAGGACAAATTTTTAATAATTGACCTAAGAAAAAACTAGTAGCTGAAATTCGTCCACCTCTTTTATAACTTGTAAGATCTGTTGAAAAAAACCAATGGTGAACATTTAACTTGTTTTCTTCTGCCCAGTTATAGCATTCATCAATTGTTTTGCCTTCCGCTTTTAAATCACTTACATATGTTACTAAAAGACCATAACCACTTGATGCGCCAAGGGAATCTACAACATATATTTTTGATGATGGATATTTTTCACTAAGCATTTCTTTTGCGATAACTGCAGAATTATAAGATCCTGAAATACCCGATGATAAGGTTATATGGAGAATATCTTTACCATCTTTTAGAAAAGGTTCCCAAAATTTAATATATTCATCAACATTTATTTGTGATGTGCTTGGGGTTGCACCAGCCGCAATTTTAGCAAAAAAATCATCTGGACTAATTGTAACACCTAAATCATCTAAGTAATCTTTGCCATCTAAAGTATAATGAAAACATACATAAGGTATTTTTCTTTCTTCAAGAAATTCTTTACTTAAATCAACGGTTGAACAACATGTTATTAAAAATTCATTCATAATTAAATCCTCCTAAAAATCTAAAAATAACCCCCTATTAAACTCGATAATGGGGGTTATTAACTTTTATGCTATTCTCTTACAAATGGTAATAAACCCATATGACGAGCACGTTTAATTGCTATTGCAAGTTCTCTTTGATAAATAGCTTTTGTTCCTGTTATACGACGTGGTAAAATTTTGCCACGGTCAGATATAAATCTTTTTAAAAGATCAACATCTTTCCAATCAATTTTTTCCACTTTATTATCGGTAAAATAACAAGTTTTTTTACGTCTTTTAAATGTTGCCATATTGTATTCCTCCTAGAATGGTAAATCATCATCAGAAATACTAAATTGATCTTCAACTTCATCATATTGATCTTCTTTTTTAGTTTCCTGTTGATAATAATTATTTTTAGGTTGACTATTGTAGGAATTTGGGGAATTATTAGCTTGGTTATTAGCTGATTGCATGTAAGAAGTTTCGTATGATGAATAATCATTATAGCCACCTTGTGATGTGCTTTTTGGTTCTAAAAAGTGAATATTATCACAGATAACTTCGGTTGCAGTTCTTGTTGAACCATCTTGAGCTTGATATCTTCTTGTTTGTAATTTTCCATCAACACCTATTTGTCCACCTTTTTTAATAAAACGACATAAATTTTCAGCTTGTTTATTAAATGCTACGCAATTAATAAAATCAGCTTCTCGTTCTCCGTTTGCTGAAGGAACCGCACGGTTTACAGCAATGGAGAAAGCAGTAAATGAAACATTATTTGGTGATGTTCTAAGTTCGGGATCTTTGGTAATTCTACCAACTAAAACAACGCGATTCATAATACTCCTCCTATTCAACTACAGCGATATAACGAATAATATTTTCTTTAATATTAGCTACACGTTCAAATTCTTTAATAGCTTCAGGCACAGCAGTTACATTTAATAAAACATAGTAACCTTTTGTTTCACCTTTAATTTCGTAAGCTAATTCTCTCATACCCCATTCCTTAACAGAATCTACTGTTGAGCTATTTGAAGTAAAAACATTATTTACTTCTTCAATTAAAGCCTTTCTAGCATCTTCTTCAAGGTTTGGACGAACGATATACATAACTTCGTATTTTTTCATTCCTTGCACCTCCTTTTGGTCTAACGGCTTTATATCTTTATTATATAAAGCAAGGCTTGAGATATTTCTCATGCTGATATATTATACCATATTTAATAATTTTTGTAAAGTTATTAATTCTTTTTCCTCTTTTCCCAATTATTACCATAAATTAATGTTTTAATTGCATAAAAAACGCCATCTTCTTCATTTGATTTGGTAATAAAATTAGCGGAATTTTTAATATTATCACTACTATTAGCCATTGCAACCTTTGTTTTTGCTACCATAAACATTGATAAATCATTTTCTTCATCACCTATAACCATTATTTCATCTTCTGTTATGTTTAGTTTTTTGGCTATTGTTTTAATCGCTAGACCTTTAGATGAATTCTTTGGTAAAAATTCTAAGAAATTAGGAGTGCTTCTAACGATATTAAAACTTTCTACTAAATCTTTAGGTAAATGATTTTTAATCTCGTCAATAATAGTTTTGTCATCGGCTAAGATGATTTTATTTGCCTTATGCATTGCTAATAATGTGTTAAGGGTTGTATATTTAAACTTTATACCTTTAAAAACTTTCATTTTTGCAATTTTAGGATTTAAGGCTGTTGTGTAAATGTCATCTTGATAATATAAATTATAACAACATTGGTATTGAGTTAAAAAATTTATGATTGTTTTAATTTCTTCATTAGTTAAATATTTTTCATCTAAAATTTGGGATCCATCTGCTAAACTAATAGAGCCTCCATTATAAGTTACAACATAATGGTCGCTTGTATCTAAATTTAATTTTTGCAAAATTTTTTTCACGCGAAAATATGGTCTTCCACTAGCGATAACAACTTGAATTTGATCACCAATTAATCTTTTTATTATTTGGCAATTTTTGCGACTTATTCTTTTTTGTTCATCTAGTAAAGTTCCATCTAAATCTATTGCTATTAACTTAATCATAAAATATCTTATGAAAAATAATACACACTATTTAATACTTTTTGGGCTACTTCTTGGCCTTTTAAATATTTTATAATTTCATAAGCAAAATCAAAAGTTGTTCCAGCCGCTTTAGATGTTATGAAATTATCTGCACATACAACCTTTTTGTTAGATTGTAATTTGCCTAGATGAACATTATGCTCGCATCCTGGAAAGCAAACAAAATTTTTTGCTTCTAAAAGACCTAACTTACCTACTAGTGATGGGGCCGCACAAATTGTTGCAATTAATTGATGACAATTAGCAAAATGTAAAATACATTCTTTGGTAACTAAACTATCAAAGTGTGTTTCAAAAACCGCTTTACCACCTGGGATAACTAAAAAATCATAATCATTTAAATTAATATCTTCGATTAAGTAATCTGCTTTCAATTTAATATTTGATTGAGTTATCAGTTCATAATCTTTCGTAATACTAACTAAATCAATTTGAATTTGAGCTCTTCTTAACATATCAACCGTAATTAAAGCCTCAACATCTTCAAAATGGTTAGCTAAAAGCATTAGACCTTTCATTTTAATTTTTCTCCTTCTTCACTTTAATAAAATAGATTTGTTTACCATTTTGGATAAATTTATCTTCATATTCAGTAGTTATAATCACTTCATCATTTAAACGATGATGTAAATCTAAACTTAAATCTAAAAATTGCCAATGATAATTATTAAAAGATTGCAAACTATATTCAAATAAAGCTTGATTATCCGTTTTCATTTCAATATCACCATCTAAAATTTTTTCATAACGTTCTAAAAAAGTATGATATGTTAGTCGTCTTTTGGCATGGCGTCCTTTAGGCCATGGATCACTAAAATTTAAATAAATTTTTTTAATTTCTTTTTCCGCAAAATATTCATTTAATTTTTCCGCATCACCATTAATTAATTTAATATTTGTTAAATTTAAGGGAGCGATTTTTTCGACGGCTTGAACAATCACACTTTCAAACTTTTCTAAGCCGATATAATTAAATTGTGGATTTTTTAAGGCCTGTTCTAATAAAAACTTACCCTTACCCATTCCTATTTCTAAATAAATGGGGTTATTATTGGAAAAAAGTTCTTGCCATTTACCTTTCAAGTTTTCAGGATTAGCAATAACTAAATCAAGATGATTAGCAATTCGAGCTTTAGCATTTTTAACATTTCTTCTACGCATCAATTTCACCTAGTGCTAAGATGGCATCAATATAAATTAAAATACCTTTTAATAAACTATCAATTTGTAAGTATTCATTACGTTGATGAGCAAGTTCTACTTCACCGGGAAAACCCATTCCATAAGCCACTCCTTTTTTAAGGACTCCTGCATATGTTCCACCACCAACCGTAAATGGTTTGTTAACTGTATCACTTGTATTTTTAACATAAGCTTCATATAAGAGTTTTACTAGTTCATCATCAGGACTAACATAATGAGGTTCCTTAAAGGTGCTTGCGCTAATCAAAAGATGATTATTTTCTAAAATATTATTAAACTTTGCTTTAAATTTTTCTATATCATAACGAACAGGAAAACGACTATCAAGTGTTACTCTTGAACTATCTGGTTTAATATCAATAATTCCTATATTAACCGTAATAGGTCCCATTTCATAATCACTATATGCTAAGTCCATTTTATGAAAGAAAGGATCATCAAAAAAGTATTCGGCCATGAATTTAACAAGTGGATGTTTACTATAAGCACTTAAAAAATTACACATATGAAGTCCAGCATTAATTCCTTTTTCGGGTTCCATGGCATGTGATGCAAGTCCTTCAATATAATAAAGATCATTTTCGACTTTACCTTTTAAATGATATTTAGTCAAATATTCGGTGAATTCTTTTTGTAAATCAACTTTAAGTTTAGCAACTACTTCATCAATAACAACGTTATAGCGCTCACCGCCTTTAATATATTCAAAAATATCATCACCATTTATTTTTGTTGTAAGGTCAAAAGACATTCGCCCTTTTTCCCCATAAACGAGCGGAAAACTGCAATCAGGAGCAAAACCAACTGATGGCATTGGATATTTTTGTAAATAATGGTTAATGCCACGCCAAGATGTTTCTTCATCAGTTCCTAAAATAATCTTAATTTCCTTTTTGAGTTTAATATTTGCTTCTTTAATAAATTTAAGAGCATAATAACAAGCAATGGTAGGTCCTTTGTCATCGGTTGTGCCTCTAGCATAAATTTTGCCATCAACAATTTTAGCCTCATATGGGGGATATGTCCAATTATTTCCAGCTGGTACAACATCTAAATGGCATAAAATACCAACCGCATCTTTACTATTAGAACTTTTATAACTAATCTCACCGGCATAGCCTTCATCATTTAAAACATTAAAGCCATCCTTTTTAGCTATATTAAGCATATAACAAAGAGCATCATTGATACCTTTACCAAAAGGCATTTCCTTTGTTATGGTGCTTGGATCTAAAACACTTTCAATCCTTAAGAGTTCTTGTAACGTTTTGATGATTTCATTTTGATGTTGATTAACGATTTTTTTAAAATCCATTTTTTATTTTCCTTTCGCATAATTATTTTTTTTATGTTCATAATAATTTTATAAGGAGGTTTACTATGAACATTAATATTAGAAAAGCAGTTACTGACAATTTAAAAGGAGCAACATTTGAAGAAGTTTTTAAAACCATTGATGATGCTACTACTTCAACGGAAGAGAAAGTATTACCAGGATTAGGGGTTTTATTTGAGTTACTATGGAAAGCAGCTGATCCTACCTTTAAAGAAACGCTAGCTTCTAAAGTTACTGATAGTCTTCATTAAAATATAAGTTGTTACAAATTTGTAACAACTTTTTTTACTCAATTTGGTCAGCAAAACTTTGGGACGAACATTTAATGGTATTACCAGTAACCATAACACCAATTCCACATTCTTTTAATCCTTCTAAATTAACAAGTTCTAAATCTTTAACTTCAATTGTTACTCTTGATAAATTTTTAGAAACTGAAATAATATTTTGATCACCACCAAAATATGTTAAATAATTGGTGGAAGATGTTTTTTGCTTTTTACTATTAGCAATTCTTTTATGATGTTTGAAAAGCAATTTAAAAAAACAAATCATTACTAAAATAAAAATTGGCACAAAACAGCAACCAAAAATAATAAAGAATACTAATCTTAATTGAGGATCATCTATTAAACTTAAAAAATACATTATTGATTTTCCTTTCATTTTAATATATTATAATCTATTTTCCAAATTTTTGCAAGCAACATGTGATATTTAGTTTTTTTAAAAAACCGAAAGATGTCAATATATGGGTAATAAAACAAAACATTTAGTTTAATTTTTCATAATATATAGTGAAAGTGAGGTGTGAATATGGCTTGTTGTGTAACGGGTAACAATACAACAACTACCACAACTAATGTCAACAATGGTAGTATTGCGCAACTATTAAAAAGAATTGATCAAATTCAAAAAGAAGCCATTCTTGCTAATGCAACCAATCAATGCGATAATTGCATGATTTCAGCAATGTATAATACTAAACCAATTGCTATTTATTTTTGCAATAATGGCACAAGATTCGAAGCAGCAGTTGGTGAAACTGAAACTACAGCTAATCTTTTCCGGGTTGAGGAAGTAAGAGGCGATGAAACTGTTGTTCTAAGACTTTTAACTGACGATGGCGAAGTAACATGTACAACTTATACCATTGTTGTTAGAATTGCTTGTATTGGTGCTGTTCAATGCTTTGAACCTATTAACTGTGAGACATTATGTTCACAATTAATCTAGTTCATTTATGTACCAGTAGTATTCAACTACTACTGGTACAGCCCTTAAGCCATATGAGCCATTCTTTCCAAGACTGCTGGTAACAGCAGTTTTCTTTATTTACCCTTAGTAAATAGAAAAAATTCACATGATTATCATGTGAACTCTTTTTATCCTAAAGCAATATCTAAAACCATCATAATTACAAATCCAATCATTACACCAACAGTACCAAATTTATCTTCTTTCGAAGTTTTACCAGATGGTATGAGTTCTTCTGCTACGACATAAATCATCGCCCCGGCCGCAAATCCCAAAATAAATGGTAAAATTGGTCTAACTATTGAGACTAAGATAACCCCAATGACCGCGCTAATTGGTTCAACAATTCCACTTGCTTGACCGTAAAAAAAGGCTTTTTTACGTGAAATACCTTCACTTCTTAATGGAACACTAACCGCCATTCCTTCGGGAAAGTTTTGTAAGCCGATGCCGATTGCTAAAATCCAAGCCGAAACAATTGTTGCACTACTTAAGCCCGATGCAATTGTTCCAAAAGCAACGCCGATTGCTAATCCTTCAGGAATATTATGTAAAGTTATAGCAAGTACAAGCAGAATTTTCCTACTCCAAGATGAAGAAATTCCCTCAGGCGTATTATGATTTATATGCATATGAGGCATAAAAACATCAATAATGAAGATAAAAAAACCACCTGCTAAAACGCCTGCACCGACTACTAAATAACTTATTTGGTTAATCTCTTCGGCTAATTCAATACTTGGTAAAATTAAACTGAAAAATGACGCAGCAATCATAACACCAGCACCAAAGCCAAACATTAGTGACATAATTTTATTTGAAACCTTTTTGAAAAAAAAGACCATTGCTGCACCTAAAGCTGTCACAAACCATGTAAATAAGGTAGCAATTAAAGCTAATTTTACATAATAAAAGTCCATATTACACCCCCTATGGTATAATATGAACAAAAGGTTTAATTGGTTTATGTATTTATCTATTTATTACTTTCGAAAGAGCATTTTCAATCGGTATAAAGATTAATAACAAAATGCCTAAGGTAATAGTAGCATTTAAAAGAGTTGCCGGCAAACTCAAAAAACCAGTATAAACTGAAGCAACAAAACCACTACCACCAAGTATTAATTGTTTTAAAACTTTATAAATAAATTCTCCCATAATATTAACCATTATAGCAATAGTAGCAGCGGTGCTTACGACTTGTAACTTAAAAGGAATTTTATGATTAATAATTCCTAAAATTATTAAGAAAACACCATTAACAATACTAAAAGTATAAACAGGCCAGTGGATAGCTTCTTTTTTATTAGTAAATTGATCAACGATATTTCCCCCATTTTGAAAAGAAACAATGAGGAAGGTAATACCAACAATAAGTAAGATGCTACCTAAAATAAACATAATAATATTTAATCTAGCTTTTTCTTTTTTGATTAAAGTTTGATAAACAAATCCAACAATTAATCCCATTAATAGTTTTAGAACAATTGTTCTCGTAATTGACCAAAGATCATATCCACCAATAAAGTCATATAATCCCATTCCAATGGCACCTGAAAGTCCGCCAATAAAACCATTAAAGATAAGAGCCGAAATAATTACAACTAAATTTCCTAAATGAATCATTGGTCTTCCTAACAAAGAAGGGATCGGAATATGAATAAAAGTACCTATGTAACTTAAAGCACTAAGAATACCAACTAATGCTATTTTATAAACAAGATTATTTGTTTTTAATAGTACTTTTGTATTATTATTTTGCATAAAATTCCTCCTTATCTATCATATGGGTTAATAATTTTTTTATGATTATTTATTATAATCTATTACGTCTTTGACTAAGGCTCTAAAGAAAACATCACCTATTTGCAAATAGCCATTCATATTAGGATGAACACCATTGGTTCCCACTACTTCTTTGATATTAGAGCGAAGATTAACCGCTCTTTCAATGCTTGGCATATTGTATTCACTATCAAATTGTCCTTTAGTATCAACATATCTAGTATAGGTTTTAAATTCATCTTCAAGCGTTAAATTTTCTAAAGCTTTATTATAATTAAAAGCACTGGTAATCGTACCAAATGTATCACTATATGGTCCACTAGCACCATAGTTAGCAGCAATCCCCCCATTAACAGAACAAATTTGAATACCTAAAAGTGTAATTTTAGCCTTTGGATAAGCTTCATGAATTTTTCTTAAAAGGATTTTAGCATAATCAGTATGATGAGTAAAATCATTATTATATGGTTTATATAAACCATTCCAAGTTAAAAGAATATACACTAAATCAATGGAAGGAAAATGATTAACGCTTGTATAATTTTTAAAATCAATATCATTAATACTACTATTCCAAAAAGGATTAGTTTTTTCAAACGTATAGGCTTTAACTTCAATATCATCATGATTAATTCCCCCATCAACATGGGTAAATTTTGTTTCTATTTTAGGAGTGGGGGTAAAATTATTACTACCTCTTTTAAATTTTAATCTTTTTTCTTCAATACTTTCTAATACCCATAAAAGATTACCTGATTGCCAAATACTATGTTGGTCATTTTCATCTAAATGATGATGATCAACCTCAATCCAAACACTAGAGTTCGTGCTGACTAAATCATTTGTACAAAATGATTTCCACGTCCATGAACCATATCCTTCATATCCAACCATTTCACCATTTAATTCTTGTTTACAAGTACCAATCATTTGCAAACTATCATGATATCCTAAACATAATAAATCATTATCATTTTGGGTAAAGCGCCTATAACCTTCTTTAGGCCATACACCATTAAAAGTTAAACTATCACCGATACATAAAACATTTAATTTTTGATGAGGAGCTTTAGGTAAATTAACCACTAATAAAGTGCTTGCTGTCTCAATTATATTATGATCATCGTCAAATAAAGTAATTTTAAACTCATATTCGCCTACATCGGTAATTTTAGGAGTAAAAGTAAAATAACGATTATAAGGTGTTCCTTTTGGGCAATCAATATGAATATAATATTTATATGGATTAAATAGACATATAATGCCTCGATAAAATAATTCAAAAGTATCACCAACAACTAAATCATATTTTTTAGGTAAATAAAGATATTTCATATGTTATTCTTCTCCTTATATAATATTAGTTCATAAGATTTATAATTTTACCAAAACAGTATAATCAGTGATTAATTGATCTTTTTCATCTTCTAAAATTATTTGATAATTAATTGTTTTAGTAAAATTATCACCGATAATAATTCCTTCTTGATTTAAGGCCTCATCTTTACTAACTAATTTAATTTTAATATCAGAAAAATTTTTTAAAATTTCATATTCTAATTTAACCATTTCCATAAAGTAATCATATAAATGGTTTCTTCGTAAAGTCATTGGACAATCTTTACCACTAAAATAGTGATGTGGTTTAACCCGCTCAACTGATAAATTATTTTCAATTAAAAGATGAGCAACTAATTTGGCTGTCCTGTGCCAAGTTCTAATTAAAGATGAACCTTCATTAACCATTGTTTCAATGCCAATGCTATTTAGATTTCCACCACGATTGGCAATTTTTTGATAAGTTTTATTAAAATAAGTTTTTCCAATATAATATTCGCCATTAATTAATTCTATTCTAAGGCCTGCATCATTAAGATGCGCTTTACTCGTAATTTCTCCTTGATCTGTCAAGGGCGCTTTAACTTGGGTGATTTGCTTATTTATTACATAAAAGCCATCTTTAAGATCAATTGAAGGATTTAAAACATTGCCAAATACGCCAGTTGGTAATAATGTAAAAGGATCATTTGTTCCATCACCGGCATGATAAGCTACTTCATTATCGGGGATTTGATGGCATGCCATTTTACTACCGACTGAATAATGCCAACTAGTTCCACCCCCACCATTACTAACATATTTAGCATGAGCATATTCATCAGCAGTCACAGCCGCGGATGCGGTATCATGAATTGTAATATATTCGGTTGATTCTTTAATGGTACCGGGCCGATTATTGTTATTACTATCCTTATTATATGGTGCAATAAATTCTTCTACAACATTTTCAGCAAACCAATAAGGTGACACACTTTTAATAAATGGTACTTGATAGTTATATTGATAACCATAAACTGTAATATTTTTTTTCGTTATTTCTTTTTCAAGACTACTTTCTAAGATCTTTTTTAAGTTTTCTAATCTATTCATTTTCACCAATTCCTTTTTATATATTATACTATTTTTCGAAAAAAAATTAAAGAAATATGAGTGCTAAAAATTCTTTTTGCAATTTTATCAATATTTTTTCTTTTTATGCTATAATTATACACGATTATTTACAAAATATTACATAATGGAGATTATAGATTATGAAATCAACAATTATTGGGATTGCTGGAGGAACAGCATCAGGCAAAACTACTATTGCCAAAAGACTATATGAAGAAGCCTCTAAAAATGGTTCTGTTACTTTAATAAAAATTGATGATTATTATTATAACAAAGAAAAAATTCCTCTTAATGAAAATGGCAAGCGAAATTATGATCACCCTGATGCCTACGATTCATCTTTATTAATTACTCAAATTAATAGTTTAAAAGAAGGTAAACCAATAGATAAACCCCTTTATGATTTTATTAGCCAATCACGATTAATAAAAACCGAAAAGGTATATCCATCTAATATTATTATTGTTGAAGGTATTATGGCCTTTGCCATTGCAAAATTACGAAAGCTTTATGATATTAAAATTTTTGTTGATACACCCGATGATATTCGTTTAATTAGACGACTTAAACGTGATATGGAAGATCGGGGTCGAACTTTTTCATCGATTGTTAGTCAATACTTAGAATCAGTTAGACCTATGCATCATGCTTTTGTTGAACCATCAAAAAAATATGCTGACCTTATTATTCCTGAAGGTGGTTATAACGATGTAGCTTTTGATATTCTTATGAGTAAAATTGAAAAAATTCAAAAATAAAAGGCACTACTAATTTGTAGTGCCTTTTGCTTTTTTCTTTCTTAATTTTAAAATGCCAAAAATTATTAAACCTATCGTTGCAACAAAGAATAAGACCGCAACAATTTTAACTAAAATGGTATTGGTAATAAAAGGTCTTAAGAAGAATGCCGTACCTGCTGTAATTAAGATAACGTTTAAAACAACATAATATATTGGATACTTTTTGTTTTGCGTTCCTCGATAGAAATATGATCTAAATGATTCAACTACTCCTCTAATCCAAAGTGCTAAACCTAAAATTTTAATTCCTTCTTTTAGAAAAGTAATATTAACAAACTCTGATAAGACGCAAGTAACACCGATAGCGGTCAAAACTATCATTTCAACAAGCGTTAAAATCAAAACCACACCTTTAGATTTGAGTGCTACTTTTAAAAGTAAATAACCATATACATAACTTAATAGTAAAACACCAATAATAGCAAGTAAAATTATTTCTCCCCAATTAGTTACAAGGATAATAATACCTAATGCTAAACAAATAGCTGCTAAAATAAAACACATAACGGCGGTAAAAATATTTTTTTTCATAAATGCACCTCATTTTTATTATAAACATTTTTAAAATATTTAAACAAATATATTACTTCTTATTATACCACAAATTAAAATAAAAAAAAGTAATTCTACTCTTAAGAATTATTTTTGAATTTTTCTTAAGAGAATTTACTTTTCTTTTTTATTAATACGACGATATATTTGTGTAAGACTAGCAATATACAAGGCCAAAGATGTTGATAAATATTCTGGTTTTATGCGATACGTCCAATTACCATTTTGAGTTGAAGGCGTATTAATTCTAGCATCTAGTCCTAAACCTAAATAATCTTGAAAAGGAATAATTGTTGTATCTGCCACACTGGCTAGTGCAATTCTAATCATATGATCACATACTTTATCATCACTTTCGAGTCGTAAATAGGCGCGCACAAAATTTTTTTCGTCTTCGTTTAAACTATTAAACCAAGCTCTTAATGGCATATTATCATGTGTTCCCGTATATACAACCGAATTTTTAAGATGATTATGAGGTAAATATAGGCTATCATCATTAACATCAAAAGCAAATTCTAGGACTTTCATTCCGGGATATTTAGTTTCATCAAGAAGTTTTCTAACATCTTCGGTTATATAGCCTAAATCTTCCGCAATAATTTTTAAGTTGGGTAATTTTGCTTCTAATCTTTTGAATAGTTTAATACCAGGACCTTTATGCCATTTGCCATTTTTAGCCGTTGTTTCTTTCGCATTAATGCTATAATATCCCGCAAATCCTCTAAAATGATCAATTCTAATTACATCATACAAGTCACTTGCTTTACGCATTCTTTTAGTCCACCACTCATAATCATCTAAAGCCATTGTTTGATAATTATAAAGTGGATTACCCCATAATTGTCCTTCACTAGAAAAAGCATCTGGTGGGCATCCCGCAACTTCTGTTGGTAATAAATTTTCATCTAATAAAAATAATTTACTATTAGCCCATACATCACAGCTATCAAGGGCAACATAAATAGGCACATCACCAATGATTTGAACTTGGTTGTTATGAGCATATTTTTTTAATGCTTGCCATTGTTTATTAAATTCATATTGTACAAAAAACCAAAATTCGACATCTTTTTGATTGTTTTGATAATACTTGGCTAAAACTTCTTGATTATAAAATTTATAACACGCTTCCCAATCATACCAAGGCTTTGCTTGATGATAGGTCTTTAAACTCATAAATAGCCCATAGTCTTTAAGCCAATAATAGTTGTTAGTTAAATAATCATAATAATCAGCCGTTGGAATAAACCTTTGATAAGCTTTTCTTAATATTTCAAACCGATTATGATACAGCCTTCCATAGTCTATTCGAAGGGGCATATCTTTTAAAGTTTCTAAATCTTCATCTTGTAAAAGTCCTTCTTCTTTTAAAAGGTCTAAATCAATAAAATAAGGGTTCCCCGCAAACGCACAAAATGATTGATATGGTGAATCGCCAAACGATGTTGGTCCAAGTGGTAAAATTTGCCAATAGCTTTGTTTAGCAAGAGTTAAAAAATCAACAAATTGATAAGCCATTGAGCCAAAAGTTCCTATCCCATATTTGCTTGGAAGAGCACTAATAGGTAGTAATATTCCACATCGTCGCATATTTTCACCATTTTAATCCTTTAATTATATTTTTAAGATTATTGCATCTTTAATATTGGTTAAATCAATATCTATTATATCATCATCTTTTTTAAGATATAATTTTTCATTTTCCATTTTGTAGGGAATACCTTCAATTGATTCATTATTTTTTGTTTCAATTAAGCACGGAATAGCATGTCCTTTTTCATACATTTGAACAACATTTTGAAGTTTTTTATACAAAAGTTCACCGATATTTTGTTTATTAGGAGTTGCTATTTTAGATGAATTATTAATTGAATTAATTAATTTATGATTCTTATCATCACGACTATCATAATATTTTTTAGATCCATTACTTAAAATAGGCGTTGAAACGGTATGAATAAACATCAAAGGTTCAGGAATGGTTTTCCTTACATTATTATTATTTTGCATTTAATCACCAATATTATATATGAAAAAGAATCAATAAATATTAAAATTATTTGGTTAAAGTATTTTTTTGATAAATGTAATAAAGTCCATCTAATAAGACATTTTCATCGTATATCACTTTTGTCTCTAAAATATTGAGTACAACTTTAGCATAGCCACCTGTTAAAATAATTTTTACATTATCTAATTTACGTTCTTTTTTAAAGCGTTCAATTAAACCATCAATCATTGCAGCATGACCATAAACTATTCCACTTTGGATACAAGTTGAAGTTTCATTCGATACAACTTTATTAGGTGCTTCTATTGAAGTTTTTGAAAGTTTAGAAGTTGAATTTATTAAACTATCAAGGCTACCTTTTAAACCAGCACAAATGGCACCACCAACAAATTCTTTATTTTCGGTAACGAGAAAAAGTTTTGTTGCGGTACCCATATCAACAATAATAGTTGGACCACCATATTTTTCATATGCGCCTACTGCATCACATAATAAATCAGCTCCTAATTGTTTAGGATTTTCAATTTTAATTTGTAATCCACTTTTAATACCAGGACCTATCATCATTGCCTTAATATGATAATATTTATCAAGCATACTTAAAAAAACGCGATCTAATTGTGGTACAACACTTGAAATAATCGCTCCGTCAATTAAATTTTCCTTAAGATAACTAATAATGGAAGTATTTATCTTTTGAAAATAATCATCTTCTGTAAGAAGTGAATCAGTAACAAATCTAAACGTTTTAATAATTTGACCATTTTCAGATAGTCCTAAAACAATATTGGTATTACCTATATCAAATAATAAAAGCATCTTTTTTCCCTCTTTATAGTTTAATCTTTTTTATATTATACACTAATTACCTATTTTTATCAAGAAAAAAAGCAAATCCCCCATTACAAATGATAAGGGGGATTTTTCGTATTTTTAGAAATTGTTAGCTTTAACTTCGAAATAAGCTTGTGGATGATAGCATACTGGACAAACTTGTGGAGCTGTTTCGCCAACATGAACATGTCCACAATTACGACATACCCAAACGGTAATACCAGCTTTTGCAAATACTTGAGCTGTTTCAAGATTTTCTGCTAATTTACGATAGCGTTCTTCATGTTCTTTTTCAATTTTAGCAACGCCTTCAAATTGTTTAGCAATGTTTTCAAAACCTTCTTCACGAGCAACTTTAGCAAATTCGGCATACATATCAGTCCATTCATAGTTTTCACCAGCGGCTGCGGCAAGTAAGTTTTCTTTGGTTGTGCCAATTCCACCTAAATGTTTAAACCAAAGTTTAGCATGTTCTTTTTCATTATTAGCTGTTTCTTCAAAAATAGCAGCGATTTGTTCGTATCCTTCTTTTCTAGCTTTTGAAGCAAAATAAGTATACTTATTTCTAGCTTGTGATTCTCCTGCAAATGCTGTTAATAAATTTTGCTCAGTTCTACTTCCTTTTAATTCCATTTTCTTTTCTCCTTTATTATAATTTGTTTTGGCATTTTGAGCAAACACCATAAAAATAGATGTTACTTGATAAAATCTTAATATCATTTATTTCTTCTAAATGATTGGTAAATGCTGTTGTTTCTTCCATTCCAATATCAAATAAATTTCGACATTTATTACAAAATAAATGGGCATGAATTGTTAGAGTTTTATCAAAACGATCTTCTTCACCTTGAACAGTTAGACGTAGAAGTTTTTTTTGTTCTACTAATTCATTTAGGTTACGATAAACTGTTCCGAGACTTATCTTTGGCATTCGTGCCCTTGCCGCTTGATAAACCATTTTAGCCGTTGGGTGATTGCAACTTGCGGCTACAATATCGTAAACTAGATTTCTTTGATTAGATGTTCTCATATCAATTCCTTAAATAGTAATCATTCCTATTTATACTATCATTATACTTTAAATTAATTGTATTTTCAAATGATTTGCAAATTTAATTTAAGGTCTTTTTTTACTTTTATCATGAAATCGTTTTATAAAACATCTTTAATGAAAAGATGCATCAAAATATGATACAATTATAGAAAATAAGTCATATATTTTCAATAATATGGTTTGAACGTTTCTACCTAGTGACCGTAAATTACTAGACTATGGCTTTAGATTAAATTTTTTGTTATGTTTTTTCTAAGGCCTTAAAACGTTTTTTAAGACCTTTTTTATTGTTATTACGACCTATTTTAAGAAAAAGGAGGAATTATGAATTCAAATTTATTGCTTGGTGCAAGAGACAAGCCTAAAACAAGTAAGTTAATTTTGCTAAGCATCCAACATGTTTTTGCAATGTTTGGCGCAACCGTTTTAGTGCCTATTTTAACCGGTTTACCAATTTCGACGGCTCTATTTGCTTCAGGAGTTGGAACATTAATTTATATTTTATGCACAAAAGCTAAAGTCCCTATTTATTTAGGTTCAAGTTTCGCCTACATTGCTTATATTCAAACAGCAATTAGTGCTACTAATGGTGGTTTAGGTGCAGCTTTAACTGGCATTGTAATAGTGGGAATTGTTTATTGTATTGTTGCTTTAGTTATTAAATTTGCGGGAACAAAATGGTTACATAAATTATTGCCACCTGTTATTATTGGTCCGATGATTATTGTAATTGGTCTTGGTCTATCTACCACTGCTATTCAAAATACTGGTTTAATGATTGCTACTGCTGATAATATCCAATCTAATCCTTTTATTGGTGACTGGCGATCAATTGTTGTAGCGTTCTTAACAATGCTTATTATTGCACTTGTAGCAATTAAAGCCAAGGGATTCTTTAAAGTTATTCCTTTTTTAGTAGGTATTATTGCTGGTTATATTATTGCTATTTTAATTGGTTTTATACCTAATAGTATTGATATTGCATTGGAAAATAATACATCTTTGCATCATGAATATGGTTATTTAGTCGACCTAAATGCCATTAAAAATGTCATAATGTCTCCTTCAGAATGGTTTAAAATACCAAGTTTTAAACTTTTAGGATGGAAAAATCAAGAATTAGGTTTAGGAATAGAAATGGTTAAAATTAATTTTGCGGCCGCTTTAAGTGTTCTTCCTTTAACTTTTGCCACTATTTGTGAACATATTGGTGATCATGAGGTATTAGGAAAAATTACTGGCGAAGATTATTTAACTGATCCAGGTTTACATCGTACTTTATTAGGTGATGGTGTTGCTACCCTTACGGCTGGATTAATTGGTGGCCCTGCTAATACTTCTTATGGTGAAAATACTTCGGTTGTTGGTATTACAAGAGTTGGTAGCGTATGGGTAACTGGTGGTGCAGCAATTATTGCTATTTTACTTTCTTTTTGTAATATTTTTACGACTATTATTCAAACTATTCCTAATTGTGTTATTGGCGGTATTTGTTTAATTCTTTATGGATTTATTGCATCTAATGGTTTAAAAACATTACAAGATGCTAAAGTTGATTTAACTAAGACCCGTAATCTTATTATTGTATCTGTTATGTTAGTAATAGGTATTGGTGGTGCCGTTTTATCATTTGGTCGTTTTAATTTAACGGGAATGGCTTTAACCGCAATCATTGGTATTATTCTTAATCTTATTTTACCCAAAAATGAAAGTAGTAATACTGTCGATCATTTAACTAATAACAATGTAAATAAAGACTAGCCTGATTTGGCTAGTCTTTTAGTTTAGTTTAAAATTTGGTTGGCATTATAAAGTATAATAAGAATAAGATGGCAACGATTATAGCGACAACCGAAACATCGAAAACTGGTTTTTCAACTTCTTCAGAACCTTTTTTCTTAACTACTTTATATTTGATTATATCAACAAGATAAATAATAACTGCTAAGATAACATAAGAAATTAATCCTACCCCAATACCTTTAGTAATTGAATAACCTAAAGGCATGATGATGATGGTTAAGAATGCAGGAACAGCATTTTTTATTTTTGAAAAATCAATATTTTTTACATTAGACATCATTAAAACACCAACATATATTAAAGCAGAAGCAGCTGCAGGAGTTGGAATGAAAGCAAATAGTGGTAAAAGAAAAATAGATAAGAAGAATAAAATAGCTACCACGAAAGCAGTTAAACCTGTTCTACCGCCTGCGGCAACACCGGTGCCACTTTCAACAAAAGTTGTAACTGTTGATGTTCCTAACATTGCACCTGCAACAGTTGCAATTGAATCAGAAGCCATAATTTTTCCATAATTTAATGGTTTACCATCTTCATCAACAAGTCCAGCATTTGTTGCACATCCTACTACTGTTCCCATTGTATCAAACATATCAATCATAGCAAACGAAATAATAAGTGTGATAGTTGTTAAAAATAAACCATCTTTAAATTCGAATCCATTTCTAAATGCCGCAAGGAAAACACCACCTTCATCAGGAGATTTAAAGAAAGTTTCGAAATTTTTCCAAAATTCCCATCTAATTCCCGGAGTTTTACCTAATAAGGTATCGATATTAGTTACTCCAAGTGGTATACCTAAAAGTGTTCCTGCTAAAATACCAATAATAACAGCACCTTTTACGTTAAAATGACTTAAGATAGCAATTACAAAAAAGCCAAAAAGCGCAACTACTGCACCACATGCAGGGGCAAACGCGGCTGTAGGGTTTGTTACTTGCCATTCGCTTAAATTCCAACTAGCAGATTTGCCAAAATTAACAAAATCAAGTAAAGTATATGGATTATCAACAATAATGTTGGCATTTTGAAAGCCAATAAAAGCAATAAATAGACCAATACCTACGGTAATAGCTGTTCTAATTGGTTTGGGAATACCATCGAAAATCTTTTCTCTTAATGTAATTATTCGACCTGTTTGCTTACTTTTACCTATTGGAATAATTGATACAAGTAAAAAGAGAATACCATCAATTAAAACAATTAATAGTGCATTACTAAGAGAATAAGCAAAACCCATTGAGGCACCAGTTATAGTACCTATCATTGAGTTAAGTCCCATACCTGATGCTTGAGCATATGGCATTTTAGCTAAAAAAGCCATTAACAAAGTACCAATGACGGCGCCTAAAGCTGTCGCAATAAAAACTGAAGCCCATTCTGGTTTACTTTGATCAAAATTAAGCATTTGGTTAGGATTAACCGTTAAAATGTACGACATTGCTAAAAATGTCGCGATACCAGCAAAAATTTCAACTTTTACTGATGAATGAGATTTTTCGATATTCCAAAAATCTCTTTTTCGTTTTCCATTTGATTGCACGAAAAAACCTCCTTAAATAATTTTGGTTGTAACAAATCGCAAAAGGCCTTGCAAACAAATGCAAGACCTACTTATGCAAAACCAAAAAAATGAAGTATTAAACTTCAACTATTTAAGTATGCATCGTAGTCTCATCATTTACGGTGATAAGGTAGAAACATTTGAACCATATTTTCAAACATATACGATTTATTACATTTAATTATATCAATTATTTTAGTTTTTTTAAAGCAATATATTAATGTAAACGTTATAATTAAAAAAAAGCAAGAGGATTATCTTGCTTTTTTATCATTAGTCATTTTATATTATTCTTTTTTATTACTAAAAATAGTTAAAACTTTATGATGATCTTTTTTTCTTAATAATTATAAAGGTTGGAACACTAATCACAATTAAGGCACTAACTATTACTGCAATAATAATAAGAGCTTTATGACCTCCGCTATTAGAAGATTCATTAAGTTTTGGTATTATTTCCGTTTCAACATGTCCATTTTCACATTTTCTTTCTTTTAGGCCTTCTTCTTTGTTTGTTGGTTCTTTAACAACTTTCCACTCGCCCCATAGATGACCTTTGGCAGGAATAACAAGACTTTCGATTGTTTCATTTACCCCATCGAAGCTATAAGCTCCACAATCACAAAGATAATGAGCTTTGGTTCCCTCTACTTCGCACCCTGCTTCGATTTCATCAATTTTTTTATTAAATATATGACCTTTGGCAGGAATAACAAGGCTTTCGGTTGTTTCATTTACCCCATCGAAGCTATAAGCTCCACAATCACAAAGATAATAAGCTTTGGTTCCTTCTACTTCACATTCGGCTTCTATTTCATCAATTTTTTTATTAAATAGATGATTTTCGTGAAGGAGCATAATATGACCGACGTTTTCTTGAGTAATTTCATAAGATAATTGATTAGTTTGTAAATCAATAAACCGGTAAGGAAGGGTTATGTTATCAATTCTAAATTCTTGTGGAACATATAGTTTACTAAGGCTAGTACATCCATTTAAAAAGTCAATTAAAGTAGATCCTTCTTTTATAGCAAAACCTCCAAGATTAAGTTCACTTAAAGTTTGACAATTTTGAAACATGGTACTCATGAAAAGTGTTTGTTCAGTATTAAAGCTTGATAAATCAAGTTGTTCTAAATCTAAACATTCACTAAACATTGAAGTAGCATTGCGCATTAAAGATGTATCAAAATTTTCAAAGATAATTTCTTTTAATGATGTACATCCCGCAAATAGAAAACCACAATCTAAAGGAGAAATAATATCTCCTTGATAAACAAAAGCAATTTGTAAATCATCATTTAATTTATGATATACTCTAATATAATCATTAATTCTTATATAAGTATCAACATATCCATCAGGAACTTCTTTAACAAATTTAATACTTGTAAGATCGGCATAATTATTAATGATTGTTCGCCAATCAGGTGAAAAAACTAAAGGTAATTTATCACCATAATCATCACCAATAGCAGGATAATCATTTTCATCAACTGGCGTTGCGTAAGTAACATTGATAAACGAAATATTAAATTGGGCCGTTGAATTTGTTACAATCTTAACTATATGTTTGGCCATTTCTAAATCATTTTTACGATAAACGCATTTATTAAAAATGATTTTATCTGCAAGATTGATTGTTCCTATTTCAACATTATCAAGATAAATGGTCGCTGTGCCATATTCAGGATTCGTATCAGCAAATAAATCAAAACCAGTTCCTAAGAATTCAAATTCATATAAAGCGCCATTTGTTTGAGTTGTTAATTTACCATTGGCTTTATTTTCCATAAATCCTTCGTTAGTCTTTTCATAATTTTTAGGTTTAACGGTTTGTTCTAGACTAACCATTCGCCCCGCATATAATTCTTTAATTACTGTAAAGCCAGCTGTTTCTTTGATAACAAGTTTAAAATAGCGAATATTTTGTTCATCAAAAGTAACGCGATATTTCAAATCGGTACTTTTAGTCGTTGTGCCATCAAAAAGAAGTTTAAAATCATCATCAGTAGGTCCTTCTTCATTTGCTAAATCACCACAAGCATAAAGAGCAAAGCGTTTAATTTGATCATTAGAATTGCCCCGACGATAGATTTCAAAATAATTTGCGACAATTTCATCATGACAATCAATTAAAAAGACATGTGGATATTCAGTTTTGCTACCAGAACCATGATAATAAGAATGGAAAAAAGTATTATCATTACCATCAACTAAGGCAGGAACGCTTCCTCCATCTAAAAGATCCGGATTAGGATATGCAAGAATTTCCCAACTTGTTTCATCAACTTTATAATCTATTGATTGATCTTTAATACTATCAAGGAATTTAGGTTGCCATCCTTCAAATTCATCAGCAATTTTTAATTCATCACTATTAACTAAAGCATTAATAATATTAGTTGAAGGTATATCAACTATTGCGCTTTCATTAGGAAATTTAACTCCTACATAAAGATTACCAGGCCCACCCCAATTAACCAAATGACAATCAACATAAATTGTATCACCTACATCAAGACTAACCCTTACATTGCTAGATCCATAGTTTGAAACATCTTTAGCTGTAGAAAGAACGCCTAATTCTTGACCATTTTCATCATCTTGATAAAAAGTAACTCTAGATGCATCATCTGCTTTTAAATAAAATTCATGAACACCACTTGTAGTTGCTATAAATTTAAAACGTAAATGATAATATTCTCTTTGGGTCGAATCTGCCGTAAATCTTGCTTTACCAGCAATTGAACTTTCTTCTGTGCGTAATGGTCTTTGATCTTTAATTTCCGCAAGCGCAGCTTCTACACTTTGTTTAGGTTCAACATCATTTCGTAATGACCATACTTCGATTGCCGTTCCCCGATAAAGTAAATTAAAGTTTACATTTAAACTAACAATTCGTCCACTTTCGGTTTTGACAATAATATCGAAGCGATCTGATTCGGTAATTTGTTTAGGTGGATTATATGTAACCGAACAATTTTCTTTATCATATAAAATTGAACCATAAAGTGGATTGGTAACATCAAGAATTTGAAACTTTTCAGGACAAATAATATTATCACCAGAAAGATCAAAAATGGTTTGATATTTACCATCTACTTCATATTTTCGCGCTGTTTCATTACCATCAATACCATTGGCATAGCGATAAGCGATTGGATAAAAGGTTGGTAAAGTTTGTAAATAACGCCATTGTTCATTAGTGAAATGGCTTTTTAAAACATTACCATGATAATTTTCATTAATCCAATTAAAAATATTAACATGATCAACTAATGCTATACGGTAAATAAAATCAGCTCTACTTTCCTTACAATAAGTTGGATTAAGATTATATGTATAGAAAAAATCGATAAATCTTTCCGGACCAAAACTGTGAATAAGTGTAGCATAAAGTGATAATTGATCAAAATGAGCACCTTTAGTTGAATTAAATTCATGATAATCATTAACTTTTTGCACTTTAGTTGATCTTTCAACTGCAGTATATGGATGAACAAATTCACCATGTTCAACATCGATCATTCGCGGATCCATATTGCAAAGCATTGCATACATTAAAACAATAAGCGTATTATTCCATACTTCACCTTCGCAACTTTCTTTACAAGTGCTATTACACATTCCCCAATTAACCCCATAAGTTTTAGCTTGAATATGTCCTAGTTCATGAAAAGTTCCCCAATTGCCTTTGGTCGTCAGTTCTTCATAATTCATACAACTTTTAAACCAGCCATATGGTTGCGCCGCAAACGAAGAATTAAGGGCTACCGCTTCTCCGGCGGGAACATGAATATCATAAGCCATTGTAACATTATAATTATATGCTCTACCATTAAGGGAGGAATTTATGGCAAAAACCGAATGCCAAAAATATGCCAATTTTTCAATATCATCACATTCTTTCATATATTGTGATAATCCTATTAATTGACCATTTTCTACATCTAAAGTAGCAATTAGGCCTGGAGCTTTTCTAAGGCTTTCTTCAAATTCTTCTTTTGTTGTTACACCAAGAATAAAATGAGGTGTTTCAACAGCACCAGAAATTTCAATTTCAACAGCTGAATCAGTTGGTTGAAGATATAATGGTCCACCATAAATACTACCAATTTGGTAAGTACCATCAGATGATATTTCAAATATTGAGCCCATGCAAGGAACTTTTTGGTTTTGCCAACGCCACTGACCTTGAAGATTAAAATTAAATTGGGTATAATCAGGATCACGTTCTTCTTGGGCAGCTTTTTTTGCTTCTTCAATCAATTTTAAGTCCCAGTATCTAAAATATTTTTCGGTACTACTAAGGCCATTATAACTTGCATCAGTATTAGGATTAAAACCATCGGAAAAGCCACCATCATAACCTAGTGAATCTTGTTGATGAGTAGTTAAACGAATTGTTTGGCCTTCCTTTAAACCTTTAACGGTAACGGTTGCTACTTCTCCTGGTACAAGGTAAAGTCCGGTTGTAATAGGCGAACGATAGATGGGATCTGATATGATTAATTTATCAACAGCTTTGGCGTTTTCATCAATATGGCCATAAATATAATCAGCAGCTGGATGTTTTTTTAATTCACCATTTTTGATATCTTCCATTGCTTGAGTTCTATAATACCATGCTTGACGTAAGAGCATATATTTTACAAAATCGGAAAAATATTTATGTTCACCTTTTTCAAGGCCCATCATTGGATAACGTGGATTAGTAAGACTTCCTAAGACATTTTCTTCGATTTTATTAACATTCCCTACTTTACTAAAATCAATTTGAGCAAGTTCTGCTCCTTCACCAACATAAGGCTTTTGGGTATCTGGATCAATAAAAGGAAAAATATCTGAAAGAACATCAGCTTCGGTTCTTTCAATACTGCGATCAAGCACTTTCATAACGGGCTCTCTAAGTGTTACTCGTCTTCCTTCCATATCAGCAAAACTTTTACGCGAAAGTCCTTCATTAATACTACTTGGTCTAACAACACCATTATTTTGAATTCCATCGACAACTACATCATTATTATCGGGAATGATATTTTCCGCAAGCGCACAAACAAGGGAATTTATGTGCGTAAGAAAAATAGCAATAACAATCAATATTGTAATAATACGACCAAAAGTTTTGCCACAATTATGATTTTTAGGCTTTTTTGAGCGTAAAAAAAAGGTAACACTTACTTTGTTATCATTTAAGTTTTTATCTTTAGTAATTGCTTTTTTCATTATGTATCAATCCTCCTTAATTTTCTATCAATATAATAAATTATTTTTTTGAATTTGTAAAGTAATTTAAGAAGAAATTATTTTTTTTAAGATTAATTTTATTTATTTAAATCATAAATTAAAAACTTCTTAAATTTTAAAGGCTTATTCCCTAGCAAATTTAAGAAGTTTTATGACATTTATTTAAGTTTAGGTTATTAAATAATATTTTTTAATAAAGGTAAAAATTTATAATCTGCCTCAGCAAAATCTAATTCACTAAGTCTTTTAGCCTCACACCATTTGGCCTCTACATGTTCACTCAGTAAAGGGGTGCCATCTATTAATTCGCATAAGTAAACATGCATTGTAATAGTAAAGGTTTGATATTCATGTTCAATAGTTGTAAGAAAGTGCGTAATTTTAATTTGACAACTTAATTCTTCTTTTATTTCTCTAACTAAAGCTTCTTCAGGTTTTTCACCTTGTTCAATTTTTCCGCCAGGAAATTCCCATTTAAAAGCACATTCGCCCTTAGGTCCTCTTTTACAACAAAAAATTTGCTTATTTTTAATGATTACGGCGGCCACTACTTCTAAATGTTTTTTATTCATTATTAGTTTTCCCTTCTGGTATTTCAAAATCTAAATAATAATCTTTACTAACTTCATTATCTAAGACAATATCAAATGTCAAAGTATCATATGTATTATTTTTGGTTTTACGCATGTTAGTAAAAGTTCCCGTACCAAAATAAGTAAATGGTAAAGTTATGCCATCTTGATTATCCATTTTTCTAATAAATAAATGAACAACTTTAGTTTTAACTAGTTTCTTACCAATATTATTTTCTAACGTAGTATTATTTTCACTTTCCCATTGAAAGATTTTAGGCGATATGAATTTATCTTTATAATTTAATTTTTCTTCTTTTGAAGCATCTTTTTTTAATCCAACAAAAATATATGTAATATCTTCATCAGTAAATTTTGTTCCCTTCATAAACATTAAACTATCTTCTAAAAGAAGGCGCATAATTTGTTCTTTATAATAATTACCCATTAATTTGAATTTACCATCAAAGGTACCAAAATCTATTTCATATTTAGTTAAAGCATATTCGACTAAATCATTTAAATAATTTTTAGTTTCTTCACTTATTACTCTACAATTTAATTGATAATCATTGGTTAAAATTTGTTCTTTTACTAACATTTTTAAAGCATGTTGTAAAGTTTCTCTGTTAACTCGTTGATAATTTTGAGCTAAATCAATGGTTTTATTATTATTAATTAAATTTCTTATAATTAGCATTTCATCACATCTAACAATTGGTAAAAGTTCAGAAATTTGATCAATTAAATTAATTTCATCATCTGTTAAATATGGAATAGTAGCTTCATCGATTTTCTTTAAAAAAGTATAATAAGATTTATTTTTAGTATTATTAATTTTGCATTTCATAAATCTTATTAAATCAGGCGCAATTTCACAATTGAGATAATCCATATGTTTAGGATATTTATCTAATCCTAAATATTTTTTAAAGTTTTCATAGTCTTTTTTTAAATAATCTACTTTATTAAAATTTTGTTGATTTATATAATTAATAATTTCGGTTTTTGCTAAATCATCAAAATAAATACTAACATTAGGTATATTTAAGGTCGCAAAATTACTCATTACTAAATCTGTTAAATATTGTTTTTCGGTATAGGTCGTCTTACTAAGAGTGCCAAGGGCTAAAGCTATTTGAAAAGATCTTTCATAATTATTTCCGATGAAATCAAGAACAGTTAAGTATTCTTTATCTTCATATTTTCTTAAGCCACGCCCTAGTTGTTGTAAAAAAATTGTTTGTGATTCTGTAGGTCTTAAAAAAAGCACCATATTAATCGAAGGAATATCAACTCCTTCATTTAAAATATCAACTGCACAAATAATTTCTAAATCTGAAGTATTATCTTGAAGTTTTTTAAAAGCGGCAATTCTTTCACCAAAATTATTACCACCAGTAAGAGCTATGGCTTTATAGCCTACTTCATTAAATTGATTAGCCATCATTTTACAGTGTTCAATACTTATACAAAAGGCTATGGCTTTTAGTTTTTTCCCTGGAATTCTTCTTTTTTCAATTTGTTCTTTGATAAATTCAACATTTATTTCTTTTGCTATTTCTCTTGCAACTTTAGCTTTTTCTTTATTGCTGTAGTCAGCAAACTCATCTTTGATAGCATAATAATGAAAAGGAACAACTAAATCATTAATAATTGCATCTCGAAGTCTTAATTCAAAAGGAACATTATTTTCAAAAATTGCTAAAACATCTTGATTATCCATTCTTTCAGGTGTTGCGGTAAGTCCCAATAAAAATGATGGTTTAAAATAAGTAAAAATACGTTTCCCATTATCAGCCATAATATGATGGACTTCATCGTAAACCAAATAATCAAATTCATCTTTACTAAATTCGTCTAAATGACGGGCAATCATTGATGAAGTAGCAAAAATAAAATCACAATCTAAATCTTGCGTTTTACCAGTATAAAAACCATATGTGTGTTCATTGCCAAAAACATTTTTAAAAGTATTTAAAGCATCATTTAAAATTGTATCGCGATGAACAATAAATAAAAGGCGTTTAGGATTAAAATTTCTTGCATCAAAGGCAGCAAGATAAGTTTTACCAGAACCTGTTGCGGCAATTACTAAAGCTTTTTCAACACCTAAATCGCGATATCTTCTTAATTCTTTTAAGGCATTTCTTTGCATTAAATTTGGTTTAATTGTTTCAAGATCAGGATTATAATAATCCATATCCCATTTTTCAATTGCATAGCTTAGAATTAATTTATATTTTTCAATCAATTCATTATTAAGTAATAATGTATCATTCCATAAAGTATTAAACTCTTTTAAAATATTATTCATTAAAACTTCATCTTTATTACGATAAAGAGCTACATTCCATTCAATATTCTTCAAAATAGCATATCTAGTTATGTTAGTACTACCTATTATAACTTCTGTTTCATTATCATATTCAAAAATATAACCTTTCGAATGAAAGCCGCTATCGCCAAAACATTGAATATCTAGATGACACTTGAAATTTGGATATTGAACCATCCAATTATTAAATGTTTCTAAAGATAAAATATCGGTAAAATTTTGATATGTTGAGGTTATTATTTTGATAATAGCACCTCTTTTTAAAGCATTTTCTAGGTTATTTTCAAATAAGATTAATCCAGCTTTTTTAATGAAACTAACTGATAAATAACATTTATTACATTGATCAAGTGATTCTTTGATTTTATCTAAAAATTTAATATTAGTGTTATTAGTGATAAAAAAATCTTTCATGGTCTTACCTTTACTACTGATATATTTATTATATTTTAACATATTATGACAATTTTCTCAATTAAAATAACATTAAGTGTTTACCTTAAAATAAAGTATTTTATTAATATAATAAAAAAAGTAAATCCAAAATTCAAGATTTACCATTATTATAAAATATTTTCTATAGACTTTCGCCATTTTTTCCATTGATTTAACATCTTCACGTCTAATTTAAGCTATTTCTTTCCAAATATTTAACTCTTCTACTAGTTCCCAAGCATTGGCTTTTTCTTGTTCTACTTCTTTAATTAAAGCTCTATTTTCTTTTGTTAACTGCTTTGTTTCTACATCATACTTAGCCTCTGCTATTGCAATAACCGCATCTTTAAATCTTATTTGTTTCATCAAATCTTGAATAGTTAATTGACCTTTATTATACTTATCTAGCAATTTATTATAAGCTTTATTTTGTCTATATGCATCTTGTTGTAATAATCTAATAATTCTAGTTTTAGTTCGGTTGTCTTCTAATAATTCTTTTGTGTCTTTCGATAAAGAATATTTTTTATTATTAGTTTCACTTTCGTTTAAATCGTTGTGAACAGATCTCGTAAGAGGTGTTCTTCCATTGTCGGATTCATTAGAAAGTCCTTCACGTCCTCCAAATTGAGATCTTTCACTGAATTCTTTATTTTTTCTATCGTATACTTGTTGAATTTCTTCACCTTGGCGTACTCTACCGCCTTCGCTATTATTTGTTCCGTTGACATATTTTGTAACTCCGACTCTGTAAGCGGTATTAGTTTGTTCATTTTTTACACCTTCTTTCATTAATTGTTGAATTGCATGTTCTGGACCTAATCCAACTGTTAAAATATAATTTGGATCTACAAATCTTCCTGTTTGTAAGAATCTTGTTGTAGCCCTTGTAAGTGATGTATTTAAATCTACATAAACATATCCAATTGAAAAATCATTTGGATTTTCAATATCGTATCCATAATCTTTTAATCTTAGAATTTCTTTACATAGCTTATCATATCTTTTACCAATACACGGATATGCTATATTATATCCTTCTTTTAGAAATTCATCCCATAATTCAAGTTGGGCTTGTGAAACAATATCTTGAACAACTCCTGCTCCTAATCCGCCATCATAATATTTGGCTAAGCAAGGCACTCCTTTGGCGATATCATTATCAAACTCAATATATCCCTTTTTTAAGAAACTATCAAGTCCCGTAGAAGATTTGCCAGCACCAGGAAGACCTACAGCAAAGAATGCTTTATGTTCTTTCTTAGCGCCGCCACGTTTTTCTGCTTCTTTAAGTAATACATCTTTAAATTCTTCTTTAGCTTTTTGAACTAATTCTAGGTGTTCTGCAACTTCTAATCTAGGATGTTCTTTTAAATACTCTTCTGCTTTTTGAACGCTATTCATTGACATAATTTCATCATATGTCAAATCAATGCCTTTGCTGTATTTGTTTATTAAATCTAGTTCATGTAAATCTAAACTATCAAAATATTTCCAAGATTCTATATTGCTTGTATATTTAAACTTTTTGATTTCTTCAACTAATTCTTGTTTTTCTGATAAGGAATACTTTGTTCCATTTCTTACATAACTTTGTTGATAATTAAAAGCTTCATCATATTGATCTTTCGTAAAATGCTTGGTTACAACAGTTTGAGTAGTATTTACCATAAAGGCTACTTGTGGCATATTATGATTTTTGGCAATATCGTCATGATCATATTTCATATTATAATCCATGATAGATGCTGTTTTAAAGCCAAATATTTTAGAATACATTATATTCAATGGCTGCAAAGGAGAAACATAACAGTCTAATGTTTTTGCTTTTTCTTTAACAATTGGTGCAATCGTTTTTAAAAATCCACCATCTTTCGATAAATTAAAAACACTTATTAAATCTCCATCTCTAGTAATTGCAAAACCACTTAATCCATCATCACTTAAATAACAAGTTGCATCATCATAATTATCGTGTAAATCTACTAATTCACCAAAAGTCAAATATTTTCTATTTATTTCAAAAATATCATAAAATAAGTCACCGTCAACATTTTCGTTTATTATTACGTTATTATTTGTTTTTGGATTTAATAAAGTCCGCTGTGTATAATTCCCACTGCTTCTTGAGGAGTGCAATTCCAACTTAAAAGTTCTGGAAAGTCTGGTTCGTAAAGCTTCATCAATCTTTCGTTTTCCTTCATGATATTCGGATACATCTTTATCATACATTCCCAAACTTTCTTCTTGAATTCTTCTAAAGTCATCTGTTCTTTGGTTTGTTCTGACATTTTTATTCACCTCTTCATTTACATTATACTGAAATTTTTTATTGTTTATCTTTTGTTGTTGTCTTGTTTCACTGATTTTACGTTGAGCTTCGGTGATATAATGGTAAAGTGTCCCGTTTTGCTCACCGTTTCTCCTTTTGGCAAGCCTGCTTCTATACACATCTTGTCTAGTTTCTCTATCAAGATATCTGCTTTCGACTTTTGTTTGTTTTCTTCCATTAAAATTACCTCCTAATTTTTCTTCTAGTTGCATTACTTTTTTAATTATATCTTCGCTATCTAAGTCAAATTCTAATATTTTAACGGCCTTTTCAGTTAAACTAATCGTATAATCATTTATACCTATTTCTTTTAAAATTTGTTCTATTCCGTCTATATTATTTACTAATATTTTGAATTCGATTGCATTAGCATTAGAACTATCTTTGTCAAGATAAGTAGCAGAAATAACTGCTTCTTGTTGCTCATAACCTAAATCACCAAGTAATGATGAAAATAAATCAGCTTCTTCATTAGAACAATTTTTAAGTTCATACGTATAACTAAGTTCTTTTACTACTTGTCCAGCATTTTCACCTTCGTTAAATGTAAAGCCACCTATATTAGTTTCTATTTGATTTACTTCTATACCTATTGAACTTGCTATATCACTAGCCTTTTGATTAAAATCTTCTTCAACCTTGTTCCTAATCTCATCAAAGTTTTCATCTGTAACTTGTGTATTATAATATAGCGCAATAGTAGCATATCTATTTTCCTTGTCATTTACATTATACTGAAATTTTTTATCAGCATCAATATTTTTGCTTTCGTCCATATCTAAATTATCATTATTTTCTTTAGAAACGGAAAATTTTTTATCATTTTTTTGAATAATGTTTTCTTTTTGTGATATACTACTATCAGAAACATCAGCCTTGGATGCGTTGCGAACATTATTTGTTCTAGAAACGCTGACCCAGCTGATGTTTTTAATTTTTGTAATGTCATAAAAAACATCACCAATATCAGTTAGCATAATACTAACTTCGCCTTGGAAACTTTCTCCATCTACAATAAATTTGGTTAAATATTTATCCCAACCTCTAGTAGCTTGTGGATGTCTTCCATCATCTTCTTGATGTTCAATAAATTCACTTGTTTTTAAAAGATTATCTAGTTCGGTTCCTGCCTTAAGTTTAGATGACTTTGTGTTATTGTCGATTCTTCTATTGGCAGGATAAACATATTCTTCTACTGATCTTTTCTTGATTTGAGCTTTTGCGTCATTTCCTACTTCTAATATTTTTCCAACATATTTATCTTTCATATACTTTCGGACTATTTTTGGATAGTCCTTTTTTTCTACTCCATCAAATATGTCCTGGTCGGTATCAATAACTACTACTTGTTCGCCATTTATAGTTTGAATGCTGAAACTTTCACCTAAGTTGTTAGAAATATTTCTACTTTCATCCATTGCTTGTTCAAAAGTTTTTAAATAGCTTCTAACTAGCTTTTCTTGTTCTTTTTCTAGCTTTGTTTTGTGTTCACCTTTTATAAAAGACTTTAACCAATTATAAATTTTTCTAAATACACTTGGTTCTTTTTGATAAAGCATATTGACATATTCACTATCACCAAAATTTTCTTGCATTAATGTAGCTATAGCTTTGTTATGTTACAATTGATGTGAGACTTTATAAGTTGAAAAAAGATTTAAATCCCTGTATAATTTAATTACCAAAAAA